>WFRC01000265.1 GCA_015486685.1 Caldifarciminota bacterium | reverse complement strand
TCTTCAGGAATGGATTTTATATTTAGAAGATTGCCTGTAAGTTCGGCTGTTTGTTTTTTTGTCAGTTCTTTTAATATAATATGGGTATAAAAATCCTTTTCCATAAATTCAATCTTTTCTCTAATGGGTCTAAATATAAGCAAAAAGAGTATATTCTTATTGGATATATTTCTTCCTATATAGTTTATAAGTTCCATCGAAACAGAGTCTATCCAGTGTAAATCCTCTATAATTACACAAAGTGGCTGTTTTTTTGCTGTATATTTAAGAAAGTCAAATGTAATATCAAAGAACCTTTGTTTTCTGAGTTTGGCATCCAGAAACTTTGTGAGTGTCGTTTCCTTAAATGAAACCCCCATAACTTCACCAATTACAGGAAGCCACTGAGAAAGTTTAGGAGATATTTCCTTAACCTTATTTTTTATCTTATCCTTCCTTTGCTTTTGAGAATCTGTGGGTAGAATGCCGAAGAACTCCGTCAGGATACTTATCCAGGGGTAATATGAAAGTGCCTTACCATAAGAGAGGCAGTTTCCTTCAAATATCTTAAATCTTTTATTGTTCAATTCTTTCACAAATTCCTGCGTAAGCCGTGATTTACCCATACCTGCCTCTCCTGTAATTCCAAGAAGTTGACCTTTACTCTTTTTAACCATTCCTATAAGTTCTTTGAATTTTTTCATTTCCTTCTTCCTGCCAACCAATTTTTCACTCTCTGAAAGCCATCTTGTCAGGGCAGCCCTTTCAACCCGTTTTTTCTCTCCAAGTATATAAAATGGTATTTTCTCTTTTTTCCCTTTATACTTTTTCTTACCTCCTGATATATATTCAAATAAGGAATATGTTTTATTGAATATACTTTCGCTGACAACCACAGAATTTTTCTTTGCAGAAGCAGCAAGCCTTGCCGCAAGATTCACAGTATCCCCCATTACTGTATATTCCATTCTCAAATCAGAACCCACAGGAGCACCAAATGACAATCCTGAATTTATCCCAATTTTTACATTTACATCTTTTATATTCGAATGGTTCATAACTTCATAAGCAAATAGTGTGGCTCTCTGTTCATTATCTTCATAAGATGTAGGGAACCCAAATACGATTAGCATCCTTTCACTATTTGAATATATATCCATCTTGTTAAGATAACCATCGTATTTCTCTACAGTTTCTCTAACTATTTTATAGAATTTTGTTAATCTTTTGGAGGCTTTGGCAGGCGTTTTTTCATAGGGTATGCCCGAAAAATGGAGAAATACCACAGCAATCTTTCTATGTTCTCCATCGCTCTGGTCAAACACAGGATTTAATTGAATCCTTTTATAAAGCCAATCTGGCAGGTAATCTTTTACTTTCCCAATCTTATCATCTATTTTCCCTTTTGATATTTCTGAGATACCTTTTTCAGATGGAAGAGTTATTTTAGTCCTGGACTTTTTTACACCACGAAATTTCCATAGTCCCTTTTCAAAGGAAACAAAATTAAACATCCGAGAAGAATTTTTCACTGTGGCATCTACAATTATTTGCCCGGGGGATGCCTTTTCAACAACTTTCATTACCTTATGCGCTATTTTACCTCCAAGAAAATAGTCCTTCTTGATATCCTGGAAATATACATTACCTTTTACAATACCAATATGCATCTTCACCTTAAATGTGCCAACCGATGTTTTTACTCCCCCCTTCTTTTTTACAAAATCAATTGCCTCTTTTGCAGCCAATATCGCATTTTCTGAAGATGAAATTTTTCCATTATCAGGAAAAAATGAGAGAATAGCGTCTCCGCCAAATCTATAAATATCCCCTCCCCATTTTACAAAAATTTGAATAAGTGGTTCAAAAAATGCATTGATAATTTTCGTAAGCTCCTCTGCCCCTTCTCGTCCAAGATTGGTAAGTTTCTCACTCATTGCAGTAAACCCTGAAATATCGGCATAAAGTAATGTAGATTTGAATATTTCATAATTGTCTTTATTCTTCTCTCCTGCTATTTTTAGAAAAACCTTTTGGGGAATAAATCCAACCATAGAATTAAGCATCCTTTTTTTTGATAGACTTTTTTTACTGCCCATATTCACCTCCTAATTTGTATTATAATAAAATAGTAAAATTCTTATAGAAGTCAAGAAAAAAAGTTAGAAGGAAGATTGCCGTATACCGCACAAGAACCTCAGAAAACTTCAACTCCCAATTTTTTCAGCACTTTAATATTCCATTCAATATCTATTTTTAAAAAGTTTATAAATCATTCAATTTTAAAAATGGAGGGCAGGCAACCGCATTTTTTTCCTTGACTTTTTGGTAAAACATATTATAATATATAGGCAAAAAAATGATACTTTTAATTTTATCAATAACATCTATACATCAATACCAGTATTATCAACATCTACAGGAAGCAAAATTTGGCTATCCTGCACCTATCAAGGTTCCACTTGCTAAAAGGAAAGGACTTTTGTATACCTATTATGGTTATCTACCATACTGGATTTCAACATCTGCCTATGATAATTTCCAATATGAACTTCTTACGCAAATCTCTTATTTTTCAGTGGCTATTCATACAGACGGCTCTTTAGGTGCTATGCCAAACCCCACCAATTTTACAGATATAATGGATTACGCCCATCCAAGAGGGGTAAAGATGCACCTTGCATTTACTCTATTTGGAACAGATTCAGTAGCGGCTTTTCTTAATTCTGCAGTAGCAAGGGCAAAGGCAATAGATAGTATATCTGCATTAGTTACAACCTATAATCTTGATGGTGTGAATATAGATTTTGAATATTCCACATCTTCTGTCAAGGATAGTATGAATAAATTTATAGATTCACTATCCTATGCATTGTGGAATCATCCCGACGGCAGAAAAGAATTATTTATCGCAATGCCTGCTGTTCCTGAATGGTATTCAGGATATGACTATGCACATTTATCAACATATTCTGATGGTCTTTTTATAATGGCTTACGATTTTCATTACAGGGGGTCATCTACAGCAGGTCCTGTTGCTCCGAATGTCCCGAGTTCATTCTGGGGAGACTATTCTGTTGCAAAGACAATTGGGAGTTATAAAAGTTATGGTGCGGCCCCGTCCAAAATGGTACTGGGGATTCCATATTATGGATATGATTGGCCTACGGATGCAGATACGATGGGAAGTTCTACAACAGGGAATGGGAGTGCTGTCATCTATAAGGATGCAAAGGCGAATGCAGATACCATCGGTAGATTGTGGGATGATTATTCCCTTACTCCCTGGTATAAGTATAATTCTACACAATGGCATCAATGCTGGTATGATGATTCTTTAAGCATTGGAATAAAATTAGGGATGGTTGTGGATAGCAGCCTTCAAGGAGGAGGATGCTGGGCATTAGGATATGATGATAGTTGCAATGATGTATGGGATGAAATTAGAAACAAATTATGGGTTAGTCCTCCACAGAGACATTTTGTTGTGGTGGTGAATACATCAGGCTTAAATATTAGAGGTGGCCCCGGGACAAATTATGATGTGCTTTCCTATGGGACAGAGGGTGAGAGATTTATGGCTTTTGATTATAATGGAAACTGGTATAAGGTATATTTTCCTTCTGCTTCAGGACCATATTATGGATGGATGTGGGGAGGAGATGGAGAAACTTATCAATATCTGAAAGGTGGAACGGGCACGGATATTTTGAATGTAACGGCTTCATTGCTGAATGTAAGAACAGGTCCCACCACAGATTCAACTGTTATCACACAGATTGCAAGGGGACAGGATTTTGTTCCCGATAGTTTTTCTGGTAATTGGGCAAGAATATATTTACCTGATATAGGAGGCAATACAAGAGGATGGTGCTATTATACAGATTATACTACGATTATTCCCTCTCCAGAAGATTCAAACACCTATAATGCAAGTGT
>WFRC01000264.1 GCA_015486685.1 Caldifarciminota bacterium | reverse complement strand
TGCGGAATGCGGAAGTCAGAATGCAGAAGTATCTCGTTAATCGTAAATCGTTATTCGTTAATTGTAAAAACAACAGAATAATGGGAAGCATACCCTTTATTTTATTACTTCTCACACTTAACGCCTTACGCCTCACGCTCTTTATCATTTTGCACTTTGCATTTTGCATTTTTCATTTTGGTACTATTTTACAAGTTCTATTATAGCGGACTCGGCTCCATCTCCCTGTCTTAATCCTGCCTTAACTATCCTTGTATATCCTCCCTGCCTTTCTTTATATCGTGGGGCTATGTCTTCAAATAATTTTTTCACAACATCCCTGTCCTTTATTAACTTTAGCACCTTTCTTTTTGCTTGAAGGTCATTATCCCTGGCTATGGTAATAACCTTCTCAACTTCACTTCTTAACGCCTTTGCCTTCTGGGTTGTAGTAATAACAGATTCCCACTTCAATAAAGAAGTCATCATATTTGTCATCATAGCCTTCCTGTGAGAGGCAGTCCTTCCTAATTTATTTGTTTTCTTCCTGTGTCTCATCCTTTTTCACCTCCATATATTTAGCCACATCCATTCCAAAAGAAAGCCCTAATCCATCAAAAATACCCTTTATCTCGACAAGAGATTTTCTCCCAAAATTCTTAAATTTTAGCATCTCCTGTTCTGTTCTACTAACAAGGTCTCCTATAACCTTTATATTAGCACTTTTCATAACATTGGATGCCCGAACAGAAAAATCAAATTCCTCTACAGGGGTATTAAGGAGCTCTTTAAGTTTTTTTGTCTCCTCATCAACCTCTTCTTCCTCTATTTGAGCAAGAACTTCGTGGATAATCACCGTATCCATATAATCTTTTAGAATTTTCGCGGCAATGCTGATTGACTCATCTGGCGTAAGAGTGCCATCTGTCCAGATTTCCATAATAAGTTTATCATAATCTGTTCTTCTTCCAACCCTTGTATTTTCAACGCTGTATTTCACCCTTTCTACAGGAGAAAAACTTGTATCAAGGAAGATTGTTCCAATAGGTGCCTTCTTTGTTTTTAGCATTTCCTGTGGAACATAGCCTCTACCGGTATCAACTGTCATCTCCATATTAATTTTACCACCTTGCTCAACATAAGCAATATGCTGGTCTTTATTTGCCACCTCAAGATTATGCCCTGGGTCAATATCTCCTGCTTTAACCTCCTTGTGCCCATCCACCTTTAGATATGCTTTTTGAGGCATCTTCTCACTTAAAGGTATAAACTTTACCTTTTTTAAGTTTAAGATAATCTCAGGCACATCTTCTATCACATTAGGAATAACCGAAAACTCGTGCAAAACTCCATCAATTTTTATAGAAGTAATTGCCGTTCCCTGCACAGAAGAAAGTAATGCCCTTCTTAAACTATGTCCTATAGTATTACCAAATCCTCTTTCCAGCGGAGACAAAACAAACTTTCCATATTTTTCATTATGCTCTTCTATTTCTATCTCAGCAGGCATTTTTAGAGGTTTTATCTTCATCATAAATTCCCCCTTTATTTTGAATAAAGTTCAACAATAAGATGTTCCTTGATGGAAAAGATAATATCCTCTCTCTTTGGCAATTCAACAAGAGTTCCCGTCATCTTTTTCTTATCAAAAGAAAGCCATTTTGGGACCACATTTTCCTGCTCTAATGCAGAAAGTATAGGAGGCAACTTTTTACTCTTTTCTCTAACCTCTATTCTATCACCATTTTTAAGTATATATGAAGGTATATTTACCTTTTTACCATTTATAAGAAAATGCCCATGTGTTACAAGTTGTCTTGCCTGGCTTCTGGACTCTGTTAATCCTAATCTATATACAACATTATCTAATCTCCTTTCAAGAAAAGACAGAAGTATTTCCCCCGTAACACCTTTACTTTTTTCAGCCTTGTAAAAATAATTTTTGAATTGTTCTTCCAGAACCCCATATATCCTTTTCACTTTTTGTTTTTCTCTCAATTGGACCCCATAATTTGTCCTTCTCCTACCATATCTTTTTGGTTTGTCTCCCGGTGGAGAGATAAAATTCTTTTCGCCTGTTTCTTTAACAGGACATTTATCAGTAAAACATCTCCCACCTTTAAGATATAGTTTCATACCTTCCCTCTTACATAATCTACAAACAGGGCCTGTATATCTTGCCATATTAAACCCTCCTTCGCTTTGGAGGACGACACCCATTATGTGGGATAGGAGTTACATCCTTTATCACCGTAACCCTTAATCCTGCTGCCTGAATACTTCTAATAGCCGATTCCCTTCCACTCCCTGGTCCTTTAACCCTAACCTCAATAGTTTCTATACCTGCACTCTTTGCTTTATTCGCAGCCTCGTCGGCAGCCTGTTTTGCGGCAAAAGCAGTGCTTTTTTTTGTACCCTTATATCCAACCCTTCCCGCCGATGACCAGGAAATTGTATTCCCTATCATATCAGTAATGGTAATAATTGTATTATTAAAAGTTGCATATATATGTGCGATACCTGAATTTTCTACCCTTTTTGTCTTTTTTCTTCTTTTTCTTTTTGCCATTTCACCTCCTGTCTGTTTTAATTATAGACACATTTTTTCGTTAAGCGTAAAATGTTATTTCGTTTATCTCGTTATTTGCCTGTGGCGTGTATTTGCTGCGCGTTATTACACTGCGTTGTATATTTGCTTCGCGTATATTTGCCTTCGGCGTTATTTGTTGTAACCTTTTACCTTTCACATTTTACATTTAACTATATCTTAATCCGTATCACCATATCGTCGTATCACCGTTCTTAGCAAGATAATCGGGATTAGGAAATCCCTCCTACATTCTCATTTTTCATTTTTTTCTTTATCATTTCTTTGCTTTTGTTTTTTTCTTCAATGCAATCTGCCCTTTCTTGGGTCCCTTTCTTGTCCTTGCATTTGTTCTCGTTCTTTGTCCCCTGACAGGTAAAGACTTTTTATGCCTGACCCCACGATAGGATTTAATAGCAATCAACCTCTTGATATTTTCAGACACTTCTGATTTCAAAGCACCTTCTACCTTATATGCATTTTCAATGATACTTCTGATTCTTTCAATCTCCTCAGAATCCAGATTTTTTATTCTTTTATCAGGATTAACACCCGCCTGGCGGATAATCTGAAGAGCCGTTGACCTGCCGATGCCATAAATGTATGTAAGTCCTATTTTTAAAGGTTTATGGGCAGGAAGGTCTATGCCTGCGATTCTTGCCATTTAGCCTCCTATCCCTGTCTCTGTTTATGCTTTGGATTCCTGCATATCACTCGCACAACACCTTTCCTTTTTACTATCTTACAATGCGGACACATCTTTTTTACACTCGCTCTTACTTTCATCCATCCTCCTATTTTAACCTATAAACAATTCTCCCTCGTGTTAAATCGTAAGGAGATAATTCTACCATTACCCTATCCCCGGGTAAAAGTTTTATATAATGCATTCTCATCTTTCCTGATACATACGCGAGAACAACCATTCCACTTTTTAACTTTACTCTGAACTTCGCATCAGGTAAAGCTTCCACTACTTCTCCTTCCACTTGAATACCTTTTGCAGACATTATAATGTCTCCAGAATATCCATAACAATACTATAAACTTCCTGGATGCTGCCTTTTCCATCAACTACCTTTAATATAGAAATATTTCTATAATAGTCAACAACCTCTTTCGTTGTTTCATTGTATTTCTTTATCCTATTTCTAATAACATCTGCTTTATCGTCATCCCTCTGGTAAAGTTCACCACCACAAATATCACATTTCCCTTCAATCTCAGGAGGATTTGAAATTAAATTATAAACTGCTCCACAATTCCTGCAAATCCTTCTTGAAGAAATTCTTCGCACAAGCACCTCCTGCGCTACATCTATTAAAAAAGCAACATCTAATTTTGTCTGATATTTTTTCAGATAATTATCAAGAAATTCTGCCTGGGCTATAGTGCGTGGAAAACCATCAAGTATAAATCCCCTATGTAAAACATCGTCTTTTTCTAAGGCATTTATTAAAATCTCCTCTGTCTTTTTATCAGGAATTAACCCACCTGAATTAACAATTTTCTTTATATATTCATCTTCTTTTGATAATTTTCTAAATATATCCCCCATGCAAATGTTGGGTATTTTATACTCCTCCGCAATAAATTTTGCCTGAGTCCCTTTCCCACTACCAGGAGGTCCAAGTATAACAATCTTCATCTTCTCCTCCCTCTGATTCTTCCCCTTTTCACAAATCCTTCATAATGCCTCATCAAAAGTTGTGATTCAAGTTGTTGAACAGTTTCCAATACAACGCCCACCACAATAAGCAATGATGTGCCTCCAAAATAGAAAGGTAGATGATATTTTGCGATGAGAATTGTAGGGAGTATTGCAATAAAGGCAAAGAATAGTGAGCCCGGAAGTGTAATTCTTGATACAACCTTATCTATATAATTGGCTGTTTCCCTGCCTGGTCTAATACCCGGGATAAATCCGCCATATTTTTTCATATTATCTGCCAACTCCTGTGGATTGATTACAATCGCCGTATAAACATAGGCGAACAAAACAATTAGAGCTACATAGAGAAAGTTGTAAAACCAACCACCCGGTTTAAATAAACTTAATGTGTACTGTGCCCAACCTGCCTTCTGAAAGAATTGAGCGAAGGTGGGCAAAAACATCAGGGCAGATTGTGCAAATATTATTGGAATTACACCTGCCG
>WFRC01000263.1 GCA_015486685.1 Caldifarciminota bacterium | reverse complement strand
TATTACCCACATATTCGGACTCTACAAAGATATTTGCATTACCGTTAAGATAAATAAGATTTGTGATGTTTTCCCCCTTTGCCTTTAAGTAGACATTTTTTGAAATTCTTGGGATGGCAAAATAAGAAAAATCCGCTTTAAATCTATTTTTCGATATAAGCACCTTTTTGGGTGTTTTTCCTGAGGGTATGGATTTTTTTCCTGTTATCATATACACAATGGCTATACCTGTGGATTTAATATACGCAGGGGGTGGCACATATACAGGAGAAACCTTTTTTTGACCAAGCATTCCTTTATATCGTGATAATGTCTTATCAAATTTCATTGCCGTTTTTCTTTCTGGATAGGCATAATGGATATTCCAGGGATTTGGGGCTGGTATCCCACCTATAACGGGTGCAGAAGTAGAAAGCGTAATATGAACATTATTCCAATCCTCACCGGTTTCCTGACGAATATTCCCAAAATATGCAATATCAATTGCATTTTCATCAGGGTATGCCCTGATATTATATTTGACACTCCATGATGCATTTTTCACAATATATTTTATAGTGATATTATATTTCCCATTATTCTTTACTGTCACAGGGAAAGAAATCTCTTTGGCAACCTTTTTTTGTTTTCCCGACCATTCATTTAATTCCCTTTGAAGTTTATTTATTCTATTCTGTATCTTATCAATTCTCCTTTTCAGAAACCTCTTTTTTCTTTTTACCGATACAAGGTTATTACCTATAAATTTCAGGGCATTCTTCCATGCTTCTACATTATTTTCGCCCTTTAATAAATTTTTTGAGATATTTTTTGGAGATATGATTGTGATTGAATCTAAGAATGTTTCCTTTTTCATTAAAACAGCCATATTGTCTTTCATCCCTTTAATCTCAAATTTTAAGGAATCGAGCACCTTCTTTTTTTTCTTTACTCTCCTGTCGAGTAAGGTATCAAGATACACAGTATTTACCTTTATATCCTGAATATTTACCCCTTTATCGGATATAATTCTTACAGAGTTGTCTAAAATTTCAGCAGGGAGAAATGCTGTCTTCAGATTTGTATAACCCGTGTTCAGACGAATTTTTCCACGCCTTTCTATCTCTGCCCTATCAGAATATACTGTTACATTTCCAATGGGAAGGTTAATTGTTTTGCCAAATAATGATACATAAATAAACGATGAAACCAATATAATTTTTAACATACCCGCCTCCTAAATCCTTTTCTCTAACATCTTTATAAAAGATTTTGGGGCGTTTTTTATATTGACATCTCTGGACTTTCCCCGCTTCGATAAAAATTCTGATACCATTCCATATACATATTCTGGTACCCTTTTTTCACCCATAATATCAAGCGTTAATCTATCAAATCTATCAAATCCATTAAGAAAAGCCATAAGTTTTAATTGTGTCAGAACATACCTTTTGCCCTTTCTAAAGAGTTTTAATGTTAAATAAGGTGCTTCCTGTTTGATACCTTTTTTATATTTATCTAATCTTTTATTTGTTCTTCTCTTAATTGTAAATTTAATATATGACCCCCGCTTTTTCATAATACTCTCTGCAACAATGCTATTATTCAAATTGTTAAAAACCACATTTAACCTGTGGGATTTTATCTGGAATTTATCCGCTAATTTAGATAAGAAAAATACTGTCTTTTTGTCCATCCCTTTAATATTTCCTGTGATAAAACTGGCAAGTGCAAGATATTCACTTTTTACATTAATAATCTTTTGTAATGCATAGAAAATGCCTATGCCATAATCCCTGATAATAAAACTAATATTTTTTTCCTTTACCTCCATATATATAAATAGTATTTTCGTTTCTGAATATTTAAGGGCATTATTTAAAATTGATATAAATGCATATTTTATAATCTCATAGGCATTTTTATTCAAAATATCCTTTAAGACAAGGCTTTCACTATAATAATTAAATACTTCATTGGGGTTTAGCCCCTTCACTGTCCTATAATATTTTTTTGCCCTTGCTTTACCCTTTATTTCATTGTCTTCTGCATAAACATAGATTGTACCTGTTTTAGAACCAAGCCTGACCACCTTTCCCATTTCGACTAATTTTTGAATATGTATATTGATTGCTTGTCTGCTAACGCCAAAATGTGTTCTAAGCAATGTCCCATTTACTGTCTTTTTCTCACTTATAAATTTTAAGATTTTTTCCCTTGCCGGTGCTTTCATATACGAAATATAAAAATAAAAAAACATTTGTCAAGGGTTTATTGTTAAAAAAAATTCAGAAGATAAAAAAGACGATTGGATACAGATTATATAGTTTCAAGTTCCGAGTTATTTCAATCTTATCGCTATGCGATATTAGATGTGCATCCATATTCTCTTTCCTGAATCTTCCTGAATCGCTGGTAGATGTCCATTTCGCTTTGCAATTTACACTGAATAGGGAAAAGAGGTAAAAAATGGAAGGTAGCCAATTTTTCTCTTCTATAATAGATAGAATTTTGTCTATTATAACGAAGGTCAAAAACCCCAAAAAATAAACGCGAACTTTTCAACTTTTCAACATCTGATATAGGTGTTTGGTGGGATAGGTAAGGGAGGCGAAGGAATTTATAAACCTGCACTTTATGGATTCAATCCCTGCGAGAAATTTTGGCGTCTGATACATTTTTAACCTGAATTGAGGAATGAAATCAATAACATATATTCCCCACCTTGGAATCCTCATTATATCCTGAAAATCTATGGGGGTAGAATGGAATCCTGCCTTATAACCCACTTCTTCTGCAATATCTCTTACCCTTTTATTCACCCTTCCAAAGGGATATATTATATATTTTGCTTCATCCCCTAAAATATCTTCAAGTATCTTCTTTGATGTTTTCAATTCGTCTTTAACCTGTTTTTCAGAAATCAATGTTAAATCTGGATGTATATGCGAATGGGATGCAAAGAAAAAATTATGCCTTTTTAGTTCCAGAATCTCTTTTTTTGACAGGTGTCTTTTTTTTCTACCAAATCCCACATCCCAGGCATTATATTTTCCGATAAAATCTGTTATAATTCCAACCACAGCAGGGAATGCAAAATCTAACATCACAGGAAGTACATATCGATAAATATCTTGGTATCCGTCATCAAATGTAAGCAAAACCCCGTTCTTGCCCGAAATAAATTCGTCAGGAGTTAAGACAGGGATTCCTTTCGCCTTCAAGTATTTCATCTGAATATAAAATCTTCCGGGTGGTATCCATCCCCCTGATGTCTCTATGCTCCTACTTATCTTATGATATGTAATTACAGCTCGTGGGGACGGTGCTTGACTCTGTGACACCTTTTTAAGTCCTTTGGAGTTCTTTCCTCTTTAATAATCTTTCTTTTGTCCTCTTATATATTTGCCCCAACGATGAATATTTCAAGGATTGAAAAGGAGTATATTTTATTATATCCGTGTATTTCAATCCGGCGAAATCTTTCAGTAATACAATCAACTCACCTCGTAATAATTTTCCTTCTATACTGTTAATATTTATTTTGTCTATCTTTATTCCATGTTCCTTCTCAAATTCCTTAATTAATTTCTCTACTGGTTCAAATATATAATCATCTTTCCTTTCCCTCATTGATACACCATTATGTTCCCTCCTATCAAACCTTTCAACTGCATCTTTTATGAAACTTTTTTCACCAAGAATATCTCCAACCCTTGTTTTCGTGATATTTACACCTTTATCCGCCCAATCTTTAAGGAGTTTTCTCAATGTTTCTTCATTCCCAAATATTCCATCAATAAATTTATTATCCACTATATCTGACTCTTTTCTGCTAAAATACTCGTTTATACTTGACCATCTATACTTATATGGATTCATAACCTTCTCTGCTCTTACGGGATTTAACAATACATAAATAATTGCCATGTTTAAATACCTACCTTCCTGAATCAATGTAGACTTATATCTATTTTGAAATACATAACCCTTCCCGCTTTTTTTATACCTATAATACATTCCGTATTGCCCATCTAATTCCCGCATAAAATCAGACAGTCTTCCGGAAGTATTTTGTAAAACAAGATGAAAATGATTATCCATAATACAATAGGTCAATAATCTTATTCTTAATTTTTTTGATTTTCCTTTCAAAATCTCTAAGAAATGTCCTTTTGTCACATCGTCTGGAAAAATATTTTCTCCCCTTACCCCTCTATTCATTACATGGTGATATGCATCTATATAGGTAATCCTCGCTCTTCTCATAACTTCAATTTTCTCCTTTCTTATTTTATTTACTGTTTAATGTCACAGAGTCAAGCACCGTCCCCAAGAG
>WFRC01000262.1 GCA_015486685.1 Caldifarciminota bacterium | reverse complement strand
TTTATCACATCATCTATGTGGTATATCAATTATGAGATTGCCTGGGATAGTAAGATTTCACTCAATATATATGACAATATTGGGAGAAAAGTAGAGACATTATTTAATGGAGAAAAGAAAAAAGGCACATATAGAGCAATGGTAAATAAAGAAATGCCTTCAGGAATATATTTTATCAGGATGGGATATGGAAAAAATGTTGTAGTAAAGAAGGTGGTAAAGATAAAATGACGTTGACCGCAAGAGAAAAGATAACCAATACCCGTTGGCAAATAGCCATTGGTAAGATAAAAGAGATCATTTTGAAACATATTGATAAAGAGAAGTACCAGGTATTTCTTTTTGGCTCAAGGGCTACAGGAAATGCCGATGAAAAATCAGATTATGATATTGGAATTTATGGGAAAGAAAAGGTTCCCTTAAAAACACTTGCAAAAATTGATGGCGAAATAGAGAAACTCCCAATCCCTGTTGATATTGAAATTGTGGATTTTAGAAGGGTCTCACAAGATTTTAAGGACATTGCATTAAAGAAAATTAAAATATGGAACGAGCCAAAGATAGATATAAAATTACCTTAAAAACGCTTAAAAAGGCTATTAAAAGCTTAAAAGAGGCAATAAAAGCACCACCTTTAACCTCTATTTCAAGAGACGCTGTTATTCAAAGATTTGAATATACATTTGAAATGGGATGGAAGGCTATAAAACTATTCGGAAAAAGAGAAGGGTTTGATTGTAATAGTCCAAGAGAGTGTATAAAAATTGGATACAAAATGGGCTGGATTGATGAGCCCGATAATTGGTTTGAAATGTTAAAAGCAAGGAATCTTACATCTCACACCTATAATGAAGATGTTGCTCAGGATGTATATAAAAATATTAAAAAATTTCCGAAAATAATAAATGCATTATTAAAAAACCTTAAAGAAACTCTGGAGGAATAGATGATATTACTTATTGTTTTATTGGGCATACAACAAAATAATACTAAGGTAGCAAACTTTTCTCTTAAAGACTTTGATGGTGTTTACCATAATCTGAACGATGAACTTCAAAAAGGACCTGTAATTTTAGATTTTTGGGCTACCTGGTGCAAACCCTGCTTAAAGTCTATGCCAATGCTTGATTCATTATATAAAAAGTATAAAAAGAGCCATCTACAGGTATTTGGGATATGTGTGGATACAAAAAGGAGTATATCAAAGGCAAAGTCTATATGGTATAGTAAAAAATTGTCTTATATTCCGTTATGGGATTGGAGTGGAGAGGTGATGAAAAAATATGGTATAAAATCTATTCCCACATTTATTATCATTGATAGCGATGGCCATATTGTATTTAGAAGAAAGGGTTATAAAAAGAAAGAACAGAAAGTAATAGAAGATACATTGAAAGCAGTACTACTGAGGTACATAATAAAAAAGGCAAAAAAGAAAAAAAAGAGACCGTAAAGCGTAAGGCGTAAATAGTGAATGAGTAGATGAGGCATAGTGCCTTGTGCGTAGTGCTTCGTGCTTAGTTGAAAAAAGGTCAGGGGTAAGAGGCAAGAGGTGATGGGTGAATAGATGAATGAGTAGGTGGGTAAAGAATTAACAAATGTGTTCGTGATGGTGATTCGTGATGAACGAAATAAACGAAAAACAGATGAGATTGTTCGCTCGCTTCACTCGCTCACGTCTGCGACTTCCACGCCTGCCTCTGACAGGCTCGCAATGACACGGACAAGTAAGAAGTTAATGAGTTGAAAAACACGATACAGGTTAGGGGCTTTGCAGCATATGTTTTTAAGCGGAAAGCAGATAGCGGTAGGCGGTTAGCGTGCTTGCTTCTAACTTATTTAACAAGGAGGTAAAATGTTTAAAAAAGGTATAACTTTTTTATTTATCGGACTTAGTCTTTTTGGATTTGAGAAGCAAAGGATGGCTCTATTTTCTGTAAAACCTATAAATGTATCAAAAGAGATTGCAACGGCACTATTGATGTCACTATCTTCTGAACTTACAAATTCTGATAAGATTGTAAATATAGAGAGGTCTGAGATTGAGAAGGTATTTAAAGAACAGGCATTGCAATTATCAGGATGCACCTCTACAGAATGCACAGCACAAGTAGGTAGAATGTTAGGAGCGGATAAAATTTTAATCGGAAGTATATCAAAGGTTGAAAAAAATTATTTGATTTCTGTCAGGGCAGTAGATGTCACATTGGGAACCATTGTATTTGAAATAGGACCGGTTAAAGCAAAAAGCCCTGATGATTTCCCTGAAGTTGCTGCAAAAATTGTAAAAGACATAGAAAAAAAGATACCCATAATCCCTGAGATTGTGGGTTTTTTGGGCGAAAATCCTGTTCTGGATGTAGGCAAAAATTTTGGCTTAAATGTTGGAGATGTGTTTAATGTAGTTCGTATAACTGGTGTTGTAAAAAATAAGGCAGGTAAGGTTATATTCAGAAATGAAGAGGTTATTGGAAAGATTAGAATAAAATCTGTCCAGCAAGAAGGTGCTGTATGTGAAGTATTGGAAAAGAAAAAGGCATTTGCAGAAGGCGATTTTGCAAAAACAGGTGGAGTAATGGTAGACAAGGTGCCGCCTGTAATCACTCATAAACCTGCTTTATATGCAATTTCAGGAAAATCACTCCAGATAAATGCAGATATAAGAGATAATGTTGGTGTTAAAGAGGCATATATACTTTTCAAGGGTAGGGACAAGGTTTTGAGAAAAGTTAATATGCAATTAACAGAAAAGCCAGAATATACAGGCGTAATTCCGGCAAAATATGTCAAGCCAAAATCACTTTTGTATTCCATTGAGGCAAAAGACTTTCAGGGAAATATCGGCACCTATAATAATAATGGGAAATATTTTTTAGTTAAAGTGAAAAAAACAGCAGGCAAAAAGGGTGGTGGTATAAACAAATGGTGGATTGCAGGAGGAACATTAGGGGTTGTTGGTGGTGGAGTTTTAATATATGCCCTTGTAAGTGGAGGGAGTGGGGGACTTCCAGGACTTCCGCCGAGACCATAGATATTAGTTATTCAGGATAAAAGAATTTTTTATAGATATAAAAAAGATACAGTATTGAGAAAAACAACCACTGTAAAACAAGGGAGGTAGCATGAATCTTTTTATTTTGGTTATCTTTACTTATTTGGTTCCCGTTAATTCACCTATATATAATGAGATTAAATCAGCCAAAAGTACGGGGCTAATTGAAGTTGATTTATCTTGTTTACCCATTGATACCAGAAGTATAAAAATTTTGAGAAAACCCAGAAATGAGACAGAAAAAAATTTTATTAAGAGATTAAAATCTCAAACTGCTTTGAGTTTTGGTATACAGGAAGATAGGGGAGATGCATCAATTAATATAGAAAAGAAGAATTTTTTTTGGAGCGTAAATCTTACCACCAAATCTTCAGGAAGAATGCGACATTGGAAAGGAAACTTAGAAGGCGAGTTTTCGCGGGCAGGTATTAATTTATTTACGAAAAATACACAGGTTATAATTGGAAGAGATTTCATCAGGTGGGGAGTAGGGGAAGAGCATTTTCCCATACTTTCAGGTGAAACACCTTCATTCGATATGATTTATTTTAACTGGACAGGAAGGAAATATATAAACTTTGCCTTTTTTACATCTGTATTAGAACCTGTATTTGAGGACTCAGTTGCATACAACAGATACATTTCAGGGCATAAAATTAAATTTTCAAACAGCAAATTTTCGCTATATTTTACAGAAAGTGTCCTATACGGTGGCGAGGACAGGCAAATTGAACCATATTATTTAAATCCATTTATGATTTATTATGCAACCCAGTGGAATAACAATTATGACGATAATGTCCTGTGGGACATAGAGTTGTGCTATAATCTTAAAACATTAGATAAAGTATATGGAGGTCTATTTATTGATGACTTCCAATATGATAAAACCGATTATGAATCTCCCAAATTGGCATTTTTGGGAGGTTTTAGAAAAGGATTTGGTGCCAGTTATTTAAGCTTTGAGTATGCAATGTCATATGATTGGGTATATAACCATCGTATTTTCTGGAATAGATATATACATTACGATAAAGTTATCGGAGACAACAATGGTCCTGATTTTGATATGATTTCTCTAAAATATGTATCAATGACCAGAATAGGGCATTACACAATAAAACTTTTCACAAGAAAAAAGGGTGATAATTCTCCCTGGTTTAAATATCACAAAGGAGAAAAGATAAATAAATACTTTTTAACAGGCGTAGTAGAAAAAAGGACAGGAATGGATATATCTAACTATATTCAGACAAAAAACATGGGTTTAGATTTTTCTATGGGAATTTACTATGCGAAAAATTTCGAAAACACATTAAACTTAAATGCAATAAGGGGATGGATAAGGTTAAATCTTGCAATTCTATTTAATGTCCGATAATATAT
>WFRC01000261.1 GCA_015486685.1 Caldifarciminota bacterium | reverse complement strand
TCCTTCGTCCTCCACTCTATCAATTTCCTCATCAGGCACATATCCATAAAGATAAAGAATAATTAACGCAGCATCCACAAACGCATAAAATGAAAATCTGGTCTTATAACTTCCTGTGAAACACCTATAAATCTGTTCTTTTCTCCTTTCCCTTCCTATAATCCATTTACACCGTTTATTCCATATCCTCTTTGCCTTTTTTACCTTTTCAATAGGGATTTCCCGAAGCATTCTGTTAATCTCCTTCTTAAACGGATATTTCGGACCCTTCTTTTTGATATTCATAGCCTTCATCATATCTTCTGTATCTCTTATAACCTTCTTTTTGTCTAACATTTTTGTTCCCTGCTAAAAATTAAATGGTTCTGGCTTATAATCAGGATATTCTTCTTTATAAAGTTCTCTAAGTTCCTCTTCCCGTATTTCAAATTTAGATTTCTTTTTCATCCTCCTCCTAATTGATTAAAAATTCAGCATCTCATTCTTTAAAATTTTTTCTGTTAAAACATGTCTTTTTGCTTAAACCCATCCCTTTGTATATTTTGAGTAATTATATTCATCAATTAGTTTTAAAAGGGTTTTATTGGGATAATCAGATATATTAATATATACCTTGACCTGCTCCGCAAATTTTTTCATCTCTTTCATAAACTGAATATATTTTTCAGCAGCCTTATTGTTATAATAACATTTGTAAGTTCGTGCAATCTTATCATCCCAAAGGGGGAAGAATTTAGGGGCTAAAAGATGTAAAGCTTTTGCAACTGCCACTGGACTTTTTCTTTCTTTCCCATTGTAAAAAGAAATTTTTAGAGACTTCAGAAAGTCCTCAAATATAGATTTTATATCAACCTCATTAGATTGGGATAAAGTGATTATATCTCTTTTGCGAAAATCATTAAGTTTTTCTAAATTAACTTCTATACTTTTTTCAAGACTCTTGAAGTCAAGATTACTATACCTATAAAATGCTTGGTTCCAAGTCAGCAAAAGTACGCCTAAACTATCTACCATGTCTGATGTATTCCCCCAAAAATTTTTTATAAGAAATGTTGCTACTTTATACATCGCATCACGTCTTTCGTGTTTTTCAAACTCTTCAATCCCTTTGATGAATTCCTCTTTTGTTGGAATATAAGTTTCTTTCATATTCTCACCTCAAATTTTCTTTGGACAATCCAGATGTAAATAACAATTTTTGCAATCCGGTTTTCGTGGTTTACACCAATTTCTTCCTATTTCCCAACATGATAGATCAAAAATTCCAGGATATTCTGGATTAAGCTCTCTTGCGGAATAAATTAACTCATAATTACCTGCATTTGGAGAAATTAATCCCAGTCGCTTGAAAACTCTCTTTACATGTGTATCAGGAGATATATCTATACAAATATAATCACTCATAGGAATTTTAAAATCTCTCGCTAATATATTTGTAGCCATAGTTGCGATCTTTACACCAACACCTTTAAACTCTAAAAATCTTTTAACTACTGTTGCACTTCTCGGTTTTCCCTCCCATATGTTGGATGCATCATCGCTGTAATTTTCATGAATTTTCTGAATGCCGAGATAAAAATTTCCTGCCATAGTATCATTAAATCTATGCAGGTTTTTCCGATTGAATATTTTTTTAAACTCATCTTGACTTATTTTTATAAGTCTTTGGAATTCAAAACCTCCAATCTTTTTGGATATTTCATAAGGGATTAACCAGGCTCTTTCTGCCTTTATCTGTCTATCCATTATACAAGCAAGCACAAAAGCATGAGGAAAATTCTTTATATCATTAAGTAAGTCATCAGCTTTTGGATTTCCAGTAAATTCTATTTCTTTGTATGGTTGATTTAAAAGTTCTTTTCCTCTATTAATTAGAATCTCTATTATTCTTTCTTGCGTATTATTCATAGGCGACCTCCTGAATTCCTGTTAACATGTTGCGAGTACCTGAAATCTAAGTCTATATACAAGTGTTGGAACGAAAGCGTAGAACAAAGATAAATACCCACTTTTTGCCCATGTGTATTAGTACCGAAGCACGCGACGAAAGAAGGAGACAGTATATCATCCTTTCTCTACTTGTTTATCCAGTTCTTCTAATATATTTTCTACCAAATCTTTACACTCTTCTGCTAATCTATAATTTTCTTTTTGCCAAGGGTTTGGTTTGTCATATCTTATAATCTGACGCAGATAATCTCTTTGTTCAAATCCAATCTCTCTTGAAATTGTTGTAAGCACTATTCCAGCTTTACCTTCATCTTGAGCCTCTCCTCTTTTTATTAATTCCTTTTTTATCATTTCTCTTGTGACAACATTATGTTTCAAGCATAATGGTAATAAAATTTCCCTAATTCGTTTTGGTGTTGGCCGATTCTCAGATAAATATTTTTTCAGTAAATCCCTAAGTTCTTCAGTATCATAATTTCCAGGTTCATCAGACATTGAAATTTGAAAATGTCTCCTCCGAATTCTTTCCATTTCAATCTCTTCAGGAATAATCACTGTTCGGGCAATAAGCTCATCTCCACTTTTTGTTTTTATATATTTCAAAATGACGGCATTGATACTGACACTATAATTATTAGAAAGCCACTCAATCATCCGTTGTAGTGATTCCTCAATTGAAAATCCCACAAGCAAAATTCTTTGAGTTTTATTTATAAGTAAATCCTCCAAGTCTATATCTTCAAATTTTTCATTCAAGTAATCCTCCAATCCTAAGCCTGTATATTTTGTACATATTTCACTGATTTTGTCTACATCCCATGAAGCCACATCTGAAGCATAATCTATTGCTTGAGATAAAGTCTTTCGTGGAACTCTATCTCGTTTTAGCTCAATTACAGCAAGATTCCCAGATTTATCTATTCCAAGAAAATCCAAAGGCCCAGATTTTGTTTGAACTTGTTCCCCTATTATCAAAATATCTTGTCCCAATATACTTGGATTACTTTTTATCCATTTCTCAAGGTCTTCTGGTTCTGTCCGCCCTGCTTCAATCATTGTTGTTTTAATTAATTGCAGCTTATCTTCAATGATTTGCCATACTTTTATTTCTGTTGACATATTTTTACCTCCATTCTTTTTTATTTTATCAAACTTATTTTTCTTGTTGCCGTATATTTTCCTGCTTCAAGGTGGATAAGGTATATGCCAGATGGGAGTTTCTTCCCTGTATTATCCCTTCCATCCCAGGTTAGTGTGTAATACCCTGATTTTTGCTCTTTGTTCAATAACGTCTTTACTAATCTTCCTGATATATCATATATTTTTATTGCTGTCATCTGTGGGCTCTCATCTGTGAGCCTATATTTTATTTCCATTGTCTGTGTGAATGGATTTGGATATGTTAATAATTTTGCATTTTGCAATTTGCTTTTTTCGTTTTTCTCTTTTATCCCTGTAAATGGTGAGAATTTTCCCCAGATACGCATTGTATTTGCAGGTTTCCCATTTATGGAATCTACCCATCCTGAATATACCACAAGCATCTGCGTCCCTGAACCTTTTGCTAATGCAGGTGATTTTTGGTCACCAGATTGTGTTGATATGGGAAATGAATCAATCACAGTTCCTGATGTGGTTACCCTCGCACCATAGATGTCATAATCTGAACCACTGTGCCACTCCTTCCATACAACAAAATAATTTGTGCCATCAAAGGCTATGGAAGAAGGAGAATATTGGTTATTTGCTGCTGTTGATATGGGTATGCCTGCTGTATCCAGAACTGTCCCTAATATGGATATCCTTGCACCATAGATATCATACCAGCCACTGCGTTCATCTGCCCATACAACAAGGTAGTTTGTGCCATCAAAGGCTATGGAGGGAGAATATTGGTTATTTGCTGCTGTTGATATGGCTATACCTGAGGGGTCTAAGACTGTGCCTGATGTGGTTACCCTTGCACCATAGATATCATAATCTGAGTCACTGCGATAATCCCTCCATACAACAAGGTAGTTTGTGCCATCAAAGGCAATAGAAGGAGAATATTGGTCACCTGACGCTGTTGATATGGGTATACCTGCTGTATCCAAGACTGTTCCTGATGGGGATACCTTTGCACCATAGATATCATAATCTGAGTCACTGCGCTTATCTTCCCATACCACAAGATAGTTTGTGCCGTCAAAACCTATAGAAGGAGATTCTTGCCAACCTGATGCTGTTGATATGGGTATGCCCGCTGTATCAAGCACTGCACCAGATGTAGATACCCTTGCACCGTAGATATCAACACCACTGCGGGCATCCCTCCATACAACAAGGTAGTTTGTGCCATCAAAGGCTATGGATGGAGAATATTGGTCACCTGACGCTGTTGATATAGGTATACCTGCTGTATCCAGGACTGCACCAGATGTGGTTACCCTCGCACCATAGATGTCAGAGTAAAATGAGCTATTGCGTCCATCTTCCCATACCACAAGGTAGTTTGTGCCATCAAAAGTAATAGAGGGGGAATATTGACCATATGCTACTAATACTGTTGAAATGCGTATACCTGCTGTATCCAGTACTGTCCCTGATGTGGATACCCTTGCACCATAGATGTCAGAATCCCAAGATGTACCACTGCGGTAATCCTCCCATACCACAAGATAGTTTGTGCCGTCAAAACCTATAGAAGGAGAATATTGGTCACCTGACGCTGTTGATATGGGTATACCTGCTGGGTCCAGCACTGTTCCAGCTGTGGTTACCCTTGCACCATAGATATCATAATCTGAGTCACTGCGATAATCCCTCCATACAACAAGGTAGTTTGTGCCATCAAAGGCAATAGAAGGAGAATATTGGTCACCTGACGCTGTTGATATGGGTA
>WFRC01000260.1 GCA_015486685.1 Caldifarciminota bacterium | reverse complement strand
GATGAGGTAAGGATTGCCTATGTGCTTAAAGAAGAAGCCTTAAAGGATGCAATGAGAATTTTAAGAGAAGGCTTGAGTGTGTATAGAAGCCGTGCTTCGTGAATGTGATTCGTGTTGAAGTTGTGTCATTGGGAACCTGCTGTAAGCAGGCAAAGCACTCTTATCCTTTCTCTTTGTCATTCTGAACACTTCGTTTCACTCAGTGTAAACTCCATGAAGAATTTCTGCTTTCCTCTTTATTTCCTTCCCTTGATGGTAGGGAAACCTTCTATTTCTCCCCCTCTGGGGGAGATTAAGAGAGGGTATCTTATGTTTCTTGAGTTTTTAAATTTGAATGACTGACCCCGCTGAAAAGTGGGTAAGGAATTACACAATCCTGTCATTCTGAGCCATTGGCGAAGAATCTCGCAGTTTCCCTACCATTGTCATTGCGAGTGACCATCATTTTTACGGAGAGTGGTAGGCGGAGGCTTTAGCCTGCGAATATCATTCTGGGGCTTTTTCCCCGTGTCATTCTGAATTTATTTCAGAATCTCTTGTTTCTTGAGTTTTGTAATTTGTAAGACTGACCCCAATTTTTTATTAAAAAAATGCATTTTTGACCTTGACTTTTTCAATTTTATGCTTATTATATAAGCAAATTAATAAAAACTTATAAAAAAGGAGATAAGCCTATGATACAAAAATGGTTAGAAAAAAGATATGATGTTTTATGGAAGGCTTTTCAAAATAAACCTTTCAGGGTTGGGGATGCTGTAAAAATATTAAAAAAGGAGTTTGATGCGAATGAATCGCAGATAAATATGGTTCTTGCAGAGTTAAGAAAGAATAATTATCTCACGGTGAGTTTTGATAAAAGGGATGCGAGGAAAAGGCTCTATAGATTGAAAGATAAGCAAAAGGTAATCTCTGAACTTCTTTCTGTTGATAAGAAAAGGATAACGAGGGGAGACCTTGAGGGTCTGCTTAAAAAAGCGGCAGATTTGATTCGGATAAGGGTTGATTATACATTTATTCTTGTTTTGCTTTTTTATAAGAGGATTAGTGATAAATGGAAAAAGGATTATGAAGATGCATATAAAGAGGCTCTGGAGGACGGGTTATCAGAGGATGAAGCAAGGGAGGAGGCGGGAAATTCAAGTTATCACGATTTTAATATTCCTGAGCAATTTCTCTGGGAAAATATAAGAAAGGAGCCGGGAAAACTCCCTGAGAATTTTTCAAAGGCAATGAAGGTAATGGCAGAAAAAAATCCTGAATTGAAGGAAGTATTTGAAAATATTGATTTTGTTCAATTTACTACAAGCAACGAAAATGCTGAGATTTTAAGACAACTGGTGGAACTTTTCAGTTTGAAAAATCTTACAAATGTAGATTCGGACATCCTTGGTGATGCTTATGAGTGGATTTTGAGATACTTTGCTCCTCAGAAGGCAAAGGAAGGTGAGGTATATACTCCCAGAGAGGTGATAAGACTTATCGTGGAGATGCTTGCTCCAAAACCAGAAGAAGGTGTGTATGACCCTGCCTCAGGTTCTGGCGGAATGCTGATTATGTCTTATAAATATGTAGAAAATGAATATGGGAAGGATGAAGCAAACAAACTCTTTCTTATGGGACAGGAGGCAAACCAGAAAACGCTCGCCATTTCAAAGATGAATCTATATATCCATGATATCAGAAATGCCCAGATTACTCTGGGTGATACCCTGCTTTATCCAAAGTTCAAAGAGGGTGAGGGCATTAAAAAATTTGATGTGGTTATTGCAAATCCCCCCTGGAATCAAAAGGGATACGGTGAGGATGTTATAAAAAAGGGAGAATTCTGGAGAGAAAGGTTCAGGTATGGGTTCAGTCCAAAGCAGTCTGCTGATTGGATATGGATTCAGCATATGCTTGTTTCTGCAAAGGATAGCACAGGAAGGGTAGGAGTTATTATAGATAACGGATGTCTCTTTAGGGGAGGTAAGGAAAGGGCTGTAAGAGCGGAAATTTTAAGGGACGACCTTATTGAGGCTGTTATTCTCCTCCCTGAGAAACTTTTCTACAATACAGGCGCCCCGGGAGCAATTATTGTCTTGAATAAAAATAAGCCTAAAAAAAGGAAAGATAAAATTCTTTTTATAAATGCAAGCAGAGAATACGAACAGCATCCAGATGTAAGGAAACTCAATATCCTTGGTGATAAACATATCAAAAAAATAGTGGATGTATATAAAAAATTCAAAGAAATAGAGGGATTTTCAAGGATAGTAGAATATGAGGAAATTAGAGAAAATGATTATAATCTTAATGTGACCCTGTATGTATTTCCCGAAGAAGAGATTGAGGAAATTGATGTGGCAGGGGAGTGGAGAGCACTGAAAAATGTAGAAAAGGAACTGGACAATCTGGATGAAAAAATAGAGGGATATATAAAGGAATTGGGATATGAAAGGGTTGGTGGAGTTGAAAGAATGGAGGAGGAGGGAAATGAGTAAGGGAATCAAATCTAATATGGCAGTTATGCCTGTGGAATGGATTGAGAAAAAGATTTATTTAATTCGTGGTCATAAGGTTATGTTAGATTCTGACCTTGCAAAACTATATGAGGTTGAGACCAAGATGTTAGTGAGAGCCGTTAAGCGGAATATCAGCCGTTTTCCTGAAGATTTTATGTTTCAACTCAATAAAGAGGAATTTGATAACTTGAGGTCACAATTTGGCACCTCAAGTCAATGGGGTGGACGGCGGTATTTACCTTATGTTTTTACAGAACAAGGCGTGGCTATGCTTTCAAGTGTCCTGCGAAGTGAAAGAGCGATTCAGGTGAATATTGCTATTATGCGTACTTTTGTCAGACTGAGACAAATTCTTTCAACGCATAAGGAACTTGCTTACAAGTTAACCGAACTTGAAAGGAAGATAGAAAAACACGATAAAGAAATAAAGGTTATTTTTGATGCAATTCATCAACTTATGATGATACCAGAAAAACCAAAGCGAAAAATCGGATTTGTTCCAAAGGAGAAAAAGGATGATTGAGGAAATAGGGTTTGTTGGGTTGAGGGTTTGTGGAGTTGGTAGAGATGAAAGAATGGAGGAGGAAGGATGAAGAATGAAGGAGGAGGAAG
>WFRC01000259.1 GCA_015486685.1 Caldifarciminota bacterium | reverse complement strand
CCTTTATTCTTAATAATATTGATGTTATTGGGTATCGATGTTTTCAGGATTGAAGACATAGCAAATAAAGCCATAGAAGAAGAATATAAAAGGAGAAAAAACAATGACAAAAGAAATGTATCAAAAAATTAGAACAATAGTGTTGAATTATTGGGCAATGAGAGCCGATTTGGAAGCACAATTTAAGAAAGATTTAAAAATATTGGAAGACAAAAAAACAAAATACTTAAAAAATATAATAGAAGAATGGGATAATAAAGAAGGAGAAAAGGAGAAAACGATGAAGGAATTCTGGAAAGAATACAGAAAAGCCGGCAGATATTATGGCAAAGGCTCCAATAAAATAAGAAAGGAGGTTCAGAGTGAAGATTCTAATTGATATTAAAGAAATAATCAACATCCTCGGGAAAAAAAGGGTAATAGATATGATAAAAAAAGATGTTTTTGATGCGGAATTGCTCGATTTATGCTCGGATGGAGACAGTATATTAGGTTTAAAATTACGTAAATATGTCAAGATTCAAAAGCATCAAGATACAAAATTCGAATTATTAAATGTTAAACACCCTATTAACGGGTGTTAGGAGGAATATATGAGAATTAAAGATTTAGATCTAAAGAATATGACAAAAAAGGAGCTAAAAAAGCTAATTAATCCGATTTTAGTCGACAATGACAGATTAATTAGACGGACATTGCAAAGAAAAGCAAAAATGGACCGTGAAAAAGAGAAATATGAGGAATTTCTACGGAAGAATGTATATGCAATACTTGAAAATACAAACAAAACATTAGATGATAAGCTACAAAAATTTTCAATTAAAACAATCGACGGGAAATATAAAATGCAGATTGTCCATAAAGACTTTATCAGACTAAACGAAAATGCAGAACTGGCAAAAAAAATTGTAGATGAATATATTGAAAAGCATCTAAAAAGAGCAGATGAAGGTGATTCAGGGAAAATGATAGGATTTTTAAAAGGATTATTCGAGAGCAAGCGTAAAATAACTTTGAGTGCGGGATTGCTACAGTTTATCAATATGAAGTTCAATGATAGTAATTTAAGAAGGGCTCAGGAACTTCTTAAGGCGGCAATGGAAAGCGACAAAAGCAAAATGTATGTAAATATATATAAAAAAACGGATGACGGATGGGAAATTGTAGACAATGCTCATAAGGAGGATTTTTAATGAGAGCGAAACGAGTGGATACCATCCACTCGTCTATGGCTGATAGCCATACTGACGAGCTCTTTAATGATAATCGATATTATTCGATAAGGGAAATAACCAGTAAAATGGGACATTATAGCACATATTGGAAACATCGATTAATGGAACTTGAAGAGTTAGGCTATGTAAAAATAAAAAAGAGGAGAAAATACAAATATACTTATTATAAGGGCGAAGGCTTGAATTTATATTTTAAGGATAACAACAATAATAATAAATATGGACCTATTCCAAAGGAATTTAGCGGATTAGTCGAGATGTGTATAAAAATAGCAAGAAAGGCAAGAGGAGAAAGTAAAAAAATTTGGGCTGCTACTGCTATTTATGCTTATTATGCAATTAAAAATGACATGGATCAAAAGGAAAGAAAAAATTGACAAATAAACTTAAAAAAGGTTGACAAATGGGTTTACTAAATGAAAAAAGGAATAAAAACAATAGAATGTTATGGGCATTGGCTCATGAACTTGGATATGATTCCAAAACAATACATATAATAGCAGAAAGTTTAACAGGTAAAAGACACATTTCAAAACTTACAATATCAGAATTGCATAAAATCAACAGCAGATTATTACAAGAAATCAAGAATAAGACAAAGGGATATTATAAAATGAGAAAGAAAATATTCGCACTTTGTTATAAACTTGGCTGGGAAAATGGTAATAGGGTCGACACAAAAAGATTAAATGGCTTTATATTTAGGATCACAAAAAAGAAAAATATTTATTCTTGCATGGGTAGAGACTTACAAAAAATAGTACTTGCTCTTGACAATATGGTCAAATGGGAGGAAAAGAGTGAGAATTGAATATTACATTAAAATAAAAGAAATTATTGAAAAGAGAATAAGAGAAATCGATAATATACTTAATGCTGATCCATATAGGGATATTATAACCCTTAGACTAAGAGCGGATGTGCTGCTTCAATCAGATTTATCAGATAAAGAAAAGAGTTGTTCCTTAAAGCGATTTGCTAAAAAAGAGAAAGAATTGATACATATGGCTAAATTGCAAGAAAAATCTTTAGAATTGATAAAAGAAAAGGTAAGATTGTCGCAAGACTTATATGATTGCAAAAATGCAATATGGAGAAAAAGGAGGTCGGATGGAAATAAATAAGGACAAATTATATACGGCAAATGAAGTTGCTGAAATATTAAGAGTATCGGTAGCAACAATATATAGACAGATTGATTATATGGAAATAAAGACGGTAAAAGTTGGCAAGCAGTATAGGATACTCGGGAGAGAAATAATAAAATATATTCAAAGGAATGGAGCAAATGTCTAAAATAGAACCTAAATTGCTTGAATTGCTCGAAAAAGAATATGTTGAATATGATATTTCAATCCCGAGAATTGCAAAAAAATACAATATAAATCAAAACACATTATATAGTATATCAAAAAAACATAAATGGAAAGAAAAAAGGCAAATGTCAATGAGTGATATGGGAATCGCAAATAAGGTAAAAAATGCATTGAATCAGCTGCTTATAAAGTTATCTGTAGATGATCTGAAGGATGGTAAAACAGCAGATACAATAAGCAAAATCAATAAATTATTAAAGAATTTAAATCCGGAGAAAGATATATTAGGCTATCTACTCGCATTTGGGCATGATCTTATTAAATTTGCAAAGCTAAAAGAAGATCCAATTTTTATTGAGAAACTGGAAGAATATCTTCCTGAGTTTTCTGAATTCATAAAGGAGAAATATGTCAAAAATTAGGAGCCTAACGGAACGACAATTCAATAGAAAATGGCAAGAATTGATACAATCAATACGTGAAATAACGCCATTTAAGGATCTATCAGATCAAGCGAGAAAGGATAGAGTAGAAAAGGCAAGAAAAGATCCATTTTATTTTTACAGAACATATTTGCCGCATTATTTTACTTTGCCTTCGGCTCAATTTCATTTCGAGATGAATTCATTATGCGAACAACGGAATAAAACTATAAATGTATTTGCAGCTCCGAGGGATCATGCAAAGAGTACGATTCCCGGGTTTGCATATAAAATTTGGCAGGCATTATACAGAAAAAGAAGATTCATCATACAGATTTCAGATACAGTCGATATAGCATCTGATAGTCATAGAGCAATTAAGATTGAATTCGAAGAGAATAAAAGAATATTAGCTGATTTTGGAAAGCAAATTACGGACGGTTGGTGGGAAAGCGATGATTTTGTCATTAGAAATGGGTGTAGATTTCTTGCATTGGGTTACGGTGGAAGAATTAGGGGGAGAAAATATAGAACTGCAAGGCCTGATTATATTGTGCTCGATGACCTTGAAAATGATAAAAATGTGCAAAATGAGTTTTTGAATAGGGAAAAAGTGAAATGGGTAAAAGAGGCAGTGTATGGGGCACTCGATGAAAAAGGAACACTCGTATGGCTTGGAACAATCATGGCCGAGAATTGTGCATTGAAGCTATTTATAGATGAAATGCGAGGAAAAGACAATATAAATATCCGGATCTGGAGAGCAATTCAGGAAAATGGAACGGCATTATGGCCGGAAAGAGTACCGATTGAGAAATTATTGAAATTGAGAAAACTATTGGGCTTTAGCTTTGAAAAGGAATGGCAACAAAATCCAATACAAGAAGGTAAAATATTTAAAAGGGAATGGATTATATATATGACATCGAAAGAAAGAGATATAGTTTTAAAAAAGGGCAATGGTGTTATATATATCGACCCGAGTTTCGGGGAGAAGAAGAGGACAAAAAAAAGAAAAGGAAGTGATTATAAAGCTCAAATATGTATGTTTTTTTGGAAAGGTAAATATTATATCATAAAAACAAGGATAAAACAGGAAAGTATTTTGAATATGGTCAAAGGAACTTATGAAATTTATGAAGACATCAATAAAATTGTTGAAATAAGAATGGAAGATAACTTCTGGCAAGCCGGATTATTCAAGGAATATGACAAACAGGCTGAAATAAGAGGGTATAATCTACCAATACGGGGAAAAACGAACAAGATAGATAAGGATATTCGAATACAGAAGACGGCTCCTCTTCTTGAAAGGGGCAGAATTCTATTTAATAGGGACGATATCGATTCGCATGAACTAATTAAACAATTACTTGGATACCCGGATTATGATTTTGATGATGCTCCGGATGCACTTTCGGGGGCAATTGAACTATTTGAAAAGAAAAATCGAAAAATAAGGAGAGTGAAATTATGGTAAAAAAGAGTATTAAAGTAAAAGAATATGATGTTGGAAGGAACAATTCAAGCATAACAGAATTGTTAAAAAGTAGCATGCAGAATAAATCAGCAAGAATCGATAATGATTCAGGAGGTATAATTATTCCTCCTTACGACCCCATTTCTCTTGCCAGTTTGATGGAAGTCAATACATATCACAGAAGGTGCATTGGTATTAAATCTGCATGTGTAAGTGACCTTGGATGGCATATAGAGGGAGAAGATGAAAAAGAAATTGCCTTGCTTAAAAATTGGGTGAAAAATTGCACGGAAGAGGAAGATTTTTCAAGTGTAATTACAAAATTCATAATCGATTATATTGCAATAGGCTATTCATTTTTGGAAACTGCAAGGGATCCGGTTGAAGGGAAACCTCAGAAAATATATCATGCACGAGCTGCGACCGTTAAAATTGCAGAAAATGGCAATAGTTTTATACAGACAAAAAATTCAAAAGATACAAAATTTTTAAAGTATCAACCAGGGCAATTATTCAGCCAAAAACATGAAATGATATTTTTTAAACAGTATTCACCACTTCATGATTGGTATGGTATTCCGGATTGGTTGCCCTCTCTTGCAGCCATGATTGGGGATAGAGATGCCATGCAGTATAATATAAATTATTTTACGAATAATGCAATCCCTCCACTCTTAATTCTTATAAAAGGTGGAGAATTATCAACAAAAGTGGAAAAAACATTACAATCTTTCTTGCAAGAAAATGTAAAAGGCGTTGCAAATGCTCATAGAGCGATTTCTCTTTCACTTGAAGATCCGGAACAAGAGATCGAATTAAAAGAACTTGGCAAGCAGATAGTAGATCAGGCATTCGGTGAATTCCGCAAAGCAAATCGAGATGAAGTTGCGAGTATTCATGGTGTACCTCCACGTCTTCTCGGCATTGTTTCTTCGGGAAGCCTTGGCGGAACAGGAGAAGTCGAAGGACAATTGAAAATATTCAAAGAGACTCTAATTGATCCTCTTCAACGTCGTCTTGAATATCTTCTAAATACTCTTTTGGTGCGTAAAGGACTTGGCATAGAAAAGGCAAGAATAAAATTTAACGAACTTGATATCACAGCTCAAAACAATGATTCATCATACTTCAACGCAATGGCAACAGCTTATGCTCAACTTGTTAATGCAGGCATACTTTCAGCTGATGAAGCAGCTAAAAAACTAAATATACAGAAAAATGATAAAAGACCGGGACTAAAAGAACAGCTTCTTATAATACAAAAGAGTATTGAAAATGCAATATACGGTAAATGAAATTTACGAAGCAAAAGTTATAATCGAGCAGCTGATAGATATCAATAAAATATCAGAGAGTGCATTAAGAAAGCTCGAAAGAGATATAGCTAATTTCGCCTTAAACAGTCTTGATAAAGCAAAGGTGAAAGCAGCAAATCGAGCAATAGCTGAATTATATAAAAACAAAAATAAAAAAGCAGATTGGAAAAAAATATATAAAACACTTGAAGAGCTGAAAAAATCAATAAGTCAAGATATGACAAAATTAAATGAGAAAGAGATATTACAAATAGAGACAGAAGTCTATAAAGAGGGTTTAAAAGAAGTGAATGCACATTTATCTTTCTCTGCACAGGATCACAGAGCTCTGACTCTTATGCATGAACAAAATATGTTCTGGATCGGGGATCATTACAATTCATACATTCATGAAACGGTAGTAAACGGTTTTAAAACATACGTACAAAAAGGACTTACAAACGAAGAGCTTGCAAATATATTTGAAACTGCTTTTTCCGGGCTTATTGATCGAAAAAGGAACTATTATCGGGGCTTAGCTGAACATGTAACAAGCAGGCTTAGAACATTTGCGAATGTAAAAGGATATGTAAAAGCAGGTATAAAAGGGCTAAAAATCGTAGCAATACTTGACGGACGGACAACGAATATATGCAGGGAGATGAATGGAAGAATATTTGTAACGGATAGACTAAATAGCTATATTGATAAGGCAATTTCAATTAAGAGTGAAAAGGAATTAAGGCAAATGCTACCTATGAAATCAGGGAATGATGTCGGGGGAATTCGAGGAATCCCCTCTTCATCCCTCCCGTTGGCCTCTCAGTTGCCCCCCTATCATTGGCGATGCAGAACGAGGACAGTAGGATATTTTGAGGAATTTGAGAGTGAAAATGAGAAAATTGTAAGGAATATAAATAATTATGAAATGGATAGGAAAAGTATTGCCAAATTGCAATCTGTGGCATCAAAAAGTAATATGAATGGAACAACTCATGGTATAAATAGTTGGATATATCATTCTAATAAACATATGAAGGAATTTGGAGTTAAGAGCCTTGAAGGATATAAGCAAAAAGTATATAATATTATCAATAATCCGGATAGAATTCATTATGGAATAAATCGGTATGGAGAAGTGATAGTAATTTTTGAAAAATCCGGACTTGCAGTAAAAACAAGTCCCCTTAAAGGAAATATCTATACTGCATTTGGGATCAAAAAAATATATTATAAGCCTCTTCTTTCCGAACTGGCGAAAATGGGATCATTGGAAAAGGAGAAATAAAATGATGACAAAAGAAGATTTTAAAGAATGGATATCAAGTCTGAGTGAGATAAAGGGATGGATTAAAGATGCCGATGAATTGGCAAAATCAGAAGATGTAGAAGGTTCTGTTATAAGAACAATGCCATTGGTTCGAACTGAATTAGAAGATTTTATGATGGAACATCCGGATGCCATAACAGAAGAAGAAGCCCAGAAATTACACGATTTCGATATGTTCATATATAAAAATATAGAGCTTGCATATACTGCATTCAGTGAGTTTTATTGGAAGCGAAGTGAATACAACCCCTCAAAAACAGACTGGTGGTGGTGGCTCGACGAATATTTCGAAGGGAAAATCGGAATAAATCCCGATGATGTATGGATAAAATGGGAGAAAATAAAAGAGAATAAAAGTATGTAGAAAGTATCAATTATCGTGAAAATTAAATAAAGGTGTCTATTTTAGAGGCCTTTATTTTTTTGCGATCATGAAAAAAATCATAAAAAAACAAAAATATTTTCTCATTGGCCTCATTAGCCTCATTAGTGTTAGGTTTTTTCTTTACGTAGTTTTATAATATACAAAAAAGGAGATAGTATGGAGAAAAAAAGAAAAATCACCAAAATGCATATCAAATATATCTCATTGGTCAAATCCCCTGCAAATATGGAGCAATTAATCTTAAAGAATACAGATTTCAAGCCTGATTTTAGCCATTATGTGCAACTGGAGAAAAAAGACTCCAAAAAACATATCGCATACGGTATTGTCTATGCTCCGGATGTTGCAGATGCTCAGGGGGATTTTGCAGATGCCGATACGATCAGAGAAGCTGCATATGAATTTATGAAAAATGCTTATAATTCAAATGTAGATACTTTCCATAATTTCATGCCAGCCTCGGCATTTATAGCAGAGAATTGGATAGTGAAAGAAAATGATGCCTTATTCCCTCAGAAAAAAGATGCGTGGGCAGTGGGTATAAAAATAGAAGATCCTGCATTATGGCTAAAATGTGAGAATGGAGAAATTAATGGCATTTCTATGGCAGGAATTGGCAATGCATTAATGCTGCATAAATCAAGCATCCCTTATAAAAAATTACCTCTTGCCCCACCTGAAACACAATGGAATTTTGATGAAACTAAAACCGATGCAAAGACACTTGCATTAATATGTGCTTATGTCGATACAGATAATTATAATCCGGATGAAAACGGCTTATACCCCAAAGCGGCATATAAACTACCGCATCATGAAACAAAACCGCCATACAGAACTGTTTTAAAAGGAGTACAAGCTGCAGGCAATAGTATACAAGGAGCAAGGGGCGGAGTGAATATCCCGGGTAAATATTTGCCTGGTGTAAAAAAACATCTCGAAGAACATTATCATGAATTTGGAGAAAAGGCACCATGGGAAGTCGAGAAGTCGATTATTTCGAAATTCATAGAAATATTCAAAAAGGAGGAAAAAACTATGGATGAAAAAATGAAACAGGAAATTATCGAGTTAATCAAAAATACTGTAAAAGAAGCCCCAGGAAAAGAAAATAAAAGGGGAGAAAATACAGACATTGAAGAACTTAGAAAAGAGGTTGAGAACTTAAAGAAAGAAAAGCAGGAAGCTGAAAAAGCAGCAATATTGAAGAGCAATATCGCTGATCTCGAATCAAAAATCGAAACAATAAAGAAGGCAAAAGAGAAAGGCGAAACTGACAAGGCAGTTGATGAAAGTCTCGCTATTTTCGAGAAAGAACTGGAGACATTGAAGAAAAACAAAGATGAAAACAAAGAAGATCTAAAAAAAGAAGTTCTTGAGCTCAAAAAAGAAATTGAGCAAATAAAGAAAAATGCTCTTAATTCACAACAGGGGAAGGAAACGGAAGAGAAAAATGATGACGATTGGAATCATGAAATACTTTAATTAGAAGGAGGATATAGATGATTACAAATTTACAATTAGTGGCATTTTTAAAAGATCTGACAGCCGGTAATAATTCAACATTCAGTTCACTTAGTCCTGAAAAGGCAACAAAATTCATTTCTTTGATAAGAGATCAATCACAAGTACTGAAAGAGTGGACAATGCAACCTATGGGAGCAATGCAAAGGAATATTTCGCTAATCACGGCTGGAACAAGAAGACTCAGAAGAGTTGCCCAGGGGAGTGATCCGGAAGACACACAAAAAGCGAATATGACAACCGGAGGGAAAAAGTTAATAGCGGAGGAACTGGATCTTTTTGAAACCATCGGGTTTGATTTCCTAATCGATAATACCGAAGGAAATAAAGTAGAAGCGACGATAGCAAAGGGACTTGCAATGGCTCTTGCCAATGATATCGTGGATCTATCCATAAATGGTGATACAACCGATACATCAGCAGATAAAGATTTTCTAACACTTAATGACGGAATTATCAAATTAGCAAAAGGTAGTGCTGATACCCACGTATTTGATACAAATGGAAGCACAGATTATAAAGGAGTTGTTTTCCCGGGATTATTCGGAGAACTTCCGGACAAATGGAAAAATACACCCGATCTTACAATATATTGCTCTCCTACAGCCCTTGAAGGGTACCAGGACCAGCTTGCAACAAGAAGCACAAACGCCGGAGACAGAGCAATATTACAGGGAGATGTTGATTTCTATAAAGGAAGAAAGATAAGAGCTATAAATTCATGGCCTCAAGGTATATATATGCTTACTCCTGCCTCGAATATAGTAGTCGGGCTGGTGAAGAATCAAATGCAGAATTACAGAGAAGTTAAATTCTCAAAAAGATGTATCGATTATACATTCGTCACTTATCATGATGTGCAGATCGCAATTGATGATGCCTGTGTCATCGGATACGACAAACCATAAACAAGGAGGATATAATGGCCGGAAAAGGTGATGAAAAGCAAGAGAAAGAAAGACTATTTGTTTTGCAGAATAAAGCAAGTGTTAATCTCATGGCGCCGAATAAGAAAAGAATCAAAGTTAAGAAAGGGGCAACCATAAAGACAAAAAACGAGAAAATGGCAAATTTTCTATTGTCACATTGGTTCACAGAAGTCACGACAGATGAAATAGATAGTGACGGAAAGGGGGAGGAATAAGTAGAGGCTTTTGCCTCTACTTTCTCCTTAATATATGATTACTACTTTTGCAATTATACAACAGCTCGGTAATCTTACAAATGAAATCAAAGAGGGGAATATAAACAGATTTTATATTCCAGCACGTAAAAAGCTTATAGAGTGGCTTGATGTAAAAGTAGAAGATTCCGATGAATATAGTTCAGGGGAAGAGTTATACATAGCAATTGATAGTGATCCTGAATTTGAAAATAGAGATAGATATGAAAATGCAGAAGCCTATCTTGTACTTTATTATGCAATTCGCTCACTTGCAATGATTATGAACGGCTATGGAATTACAAAATCCGGAGGGAATGATAGGGATAATTTTAGCGTTATATCGGAAGGAGATATCAATAAGATTAGAAAAGATTATTGGCAACTTGCAAGAGAAAGTATTGATGAAAGTAATGAGGATAGCTCAATAAGGATATATGCAATATGAGTGAAATGTTTGATTTTAACATAAGCGGGAATGAAGAAATAGATAATACATTACATTTTGTTTTTACTTATATTTCAGAAACAATAGAGGAAACACTGAATTATATCGGTGAGAAAATCGTTGCAGATACAGTAAAGAATATCGATAAAAATAAACTTATATATAAACATAATCTCAGAGATAAAGTGGCTCAAAATGTTTTCAAAGAAGCGGAAAATATGATTTTAGAGGTGGGGACGAATGTACGATATGCTCAATATGTACATAATGGGACTCTTCCTCATTGGCCTCCTGTTAATGTTATGAGGGAATATGTAAGAGTCAAGATAAGACCAAAATTAAATTCGATAGAAAAGAAAAATGCAAGAAGTAGAAAAATCAAATATGGTGATCAATTACAAAAGAAAATAAACTCAATTGCATTTCTAATATCAAGAAAAATAGCAAAAGAGGGTACAAAGGGCGTTCCATTCCTGAGACTTGCATTTGAACAAAATAAAGAATGGTTATTGAATAAAATTATAAATAAATTACAGGAAGAGTTGAATGATTAATGATATAAGAGATAATATTATTTCAGTATTAGAAAATTCAATGCAAGGATATAGCTTCTATAAAAGAATCTCAAAAAGAATAGATAAATATCCTGCTATCATAGTTGATCTTAGGTCGGACAAATTGGTAGAAAATGGGACTTCTGACGGGAGAAAAGCATATAATTCAGTGTATCGCTTTGACATTTGGTGCATATATTCGGAAATTCAATCAAGTGGAACTGAAATAAAAGATATCGATGAAGCTGAAAAGAATGCTATAAATGGCGTCTCGCAAATAAGAGATTTATTGCTGGAGAATTATGGAGAACAAATTGATTATTCAGAAGCACAATATGATGAAGTCTATATCAATGGAGGGCATCAATTTGCGGGTATAATTCCGATCCGGATAGGAGAGATTATAGAACATGTCTAATATTACAGTGAAAGAAAGAATGGCAACTTTGGAAGCAAATATGGAGAATGTAAGGGCGGATATTAAAGACATTAAAAGGGATATGAAGACAATATTGAAAATATCGAAAGTGCTTGAAGGGCAAAAGGAAAAGCTCAATAACAATTCAAAAGCAATCAAAATAAATAAGGAAAAAATTGATAAGATAGAAACTTCATCGAGCAATAGATTATGGGCTGTAATAGTTCTAACTGTAGGCATTGTTGTCAACTTTCTACTTCTTTTTCTTAGGAGGCAAATATGAGAGAATTGAAAGATATTGAATATATAATGATACATCATTCGGCAACAAAAGATGACGGATATGCTCTAAATTCGGAATCAATAAGAAAATATCATATGAGTTTTGCTTATAAAGGGAGAATAATAACGGAAAAAGAGGCAAAACAGCTTGAAAAAGAGGGTAAGAGGTGCAAGTATCCATGGAGAGATATAGGGTATAATTTTGTTGTCGAGAGTGTGGATAACAATATTGTAGTCCTTGTCGGAAGGCCACTGCAATGGAAGGCGGCAGGATGTAGAGATGCAGATATGAATATAAAGGCAATACATATTTGTTTTGTTGGAGATTATAATCTGAGCAGGCCATCCAGTCGGATTCTAAAAATAGGTATAGACAGAATTATAGTGCCCCTTATGAAATTACTTGATATAGATATAGATCATATAGTAGCTCACAGAAATTATTCAAGGACTTCGTGTCCTGGCAAAATGTTTGATATGAGATTTTTGAAAAAAC
>WFRC01000258.1 GCA_015486685.1 Caldifarciminota bacterium | reverse complement strand
TTAATTAGTGCATCCTTTGAATGAACCACATATTGAATTTCAACATTACTGCCCCTTTGAGAGATTAAATAAGGTATACTTAATAAATAAAATAATAACATATTTCCTCCTACTTTCGTTTGTTTCGCAAATAATTCAAAGTGCAAATTCTAAAATGCAAAGTGCAAATTATAATCGCTTACAGCCTACAGCTCACTGCGTTGTCATTGCGAGCCTTGATTTATCAAGGTGTGGCAATCTCATTCAATAGGCAAGCCTCTGCACTCCATATTTTCGTTTATTCCGTTTTCACTGTACCCCAATATATCTCTTTTTACATTTTACTTTACATAATACATATAAATTCCTATTCGTCAAGATTTTTTCTATTTTTTTCGTGGATTGTCCTTTAAGTCTTTTAACCCAATAAAAATAAGTGTCATTAACAAAAATATTCTTTTATTTTGCATATTCTCTCCTATTTTCTATTCTTTGCTTCTTTTAATGCCTCATTAAAACACTTCTGAAAGTAAGGGCCAGGAATATCCTTGAATTTCGGTTTTAATCTCTCAAGTGCTTCTATTGCTCTGTCACCACCTATTTTCCCAATCGCTTTTATTGCATCCAATTCTCCCTTTTCTGCTAATGATATTAAGGCATCCAGAGCCCTTTTATCCCTTATCTTTCCCAATGCAACTGCAGCTGTATGACGATAATAAGAGTCTTTATGTTTTAACATCTTCTTTAACACTGGTACAGCACGCTCATCCCCAATGTTTCCCAGAGCAAGAGCGATATATGGTTTTATGCTTTTTACACCCAATGAAGGAACATCAATCTCTTTTTTTGACTGCAGCATCTTGATGAGGACGGGGACTGCTCTTTTATCTTTCAAATATTCAAATGACCTTATACAATGAAACTTAAGTTTATTATCTCCGTTTTTCAATCCATCCATTAGAACATCAAATGCCCTTTTGTCACCAATAGCACCTAATGACCAAACAACATCCTTTCTCATCTGTCCCTTCCAATATAATTCAATCATAGGTTCTACTGCTCTTTTATCTCTTATGACTCCTAAAATTTTGCAAGCCTGCCCCCTTAACCTATCTGTGGAATCCATCATTACTGTTATTAAAGGTTCAACAACAATGGAATCTTTGGGGCCGTAAAAAGATTCCATGCAAAGGTATCTGAATTCTGCATCATTATTCTTATCCATAAAATTTTTTACTAATTCTGGAACTGCCACATCCTTAAGGGCATCTACTACTGCAAATTGAGGCATTGTCAAAAAAACTGCTGATTCTACATCATCTATCTTCTCACATATCTTCTTTGCTTCCCATAACGCTGTTTTTATTAAAGCCTTTTGAAGAGGAAGTGAAAGTTTTTTTAACCCTTTTATAAATTTCATTAAGCGGGATTGTTTCTTCGAAATCTCCTCTTTGTTAGTAGATTTGTGGTACTCCTCAAACAACTTCTCAGACTTCTCTAAATACTTCTGTGCCTCTTTTTCTAATTTTTCCTCCTGTGTTGTAGAGATTATAATTTGAGAAGGTAAAAACGAAGCATAAACAGGCACACCAATCAATAAAACAATCAATAACAAACCAAATCTTTTAAACATAAACATCTCCTTGTTTTTGTTATTCGTAAATCGTTATTGGTTATTTTATTCATTTTTTTCCTTTTTTACAGGTAGGTGGTCTTCCCCTTTAATTTAGTCACTTAAATTTCTTATTTCAGTACTTCGGGGCTGGCTCCAAATCCCTAATGCACACTCTCTACCATGCATGAACCTCAATTAAGTAATTTTTAACATAGTTTTTAAAATCCTTCCATGAGTTGAATTGCATCTTCTTGATTTTTTTACCGCTTTTCAAATCATAGAACCAAAGTTTTGGATAGTCAACCCAATAAGCTGTAAGGCCTGTTACAAGGTAGTTGTTATCTTTGCTCCAGAATATTTGATTACCGGATGGATTTTCTATTTTCCACACCGCTGATGCTTCCCTGTATTTTTCAATTGACAGGAAAGCAAAACCCTCATATACAACTCTCATTCTAACAAGAATATAACCTGTACTATCAGGTAAAATAAAAGCATCGTAATATTCCATCCAACTACCCTTATCTCCACCAGATGTCTCCATTCCATTTACAAAATTTCTATATTTTACCTTCATCGGATAAAATTTTATGATAACACTGTCTATGGTTCCATAATGCCATTTATAAGCTTCAGTAACTATAAGTGGCCTTTCATGTTCACCCAGAACAGGATGGGAAATATAGACATTATACCTAACTACAGAATTAGCAAAAATAGAAACTGCCCATAAGAAAATAAAAATAGACAATTTTATATAATATTTTCTCATTTCTATCTCCTTTCCCATTAAATAGTATCGGGAAAAATCTTTTTGCATCTTTCCCTCAACCCCATTTGATAATTTCGTATCTAACGGGCTAAACCTGTTGTTTTTGATTCGGCAAAAGCCTTTTTATATCCTCATTTTTCCAGTATTTCAGATTTATCCTTTCCATTTTTACATTCCAATGTATATTTTATCGGGTTAATTATACGTACCAAATACTATTTTTTCAAGTGAAAAATTTAAAATTGAGGGAAAGTTCAGGCACAGGTTAGAACAAAATGCGTTTTTTCTCATTATCATTGCGAGCCTGCCAGAGGCAGGCGTGGAAGTCGCAGATGTGAGTGAGCGAAGCGAAATGAACACTCTCATAGGATGGGAGGAATAGTCTGGAGTGCATTCACCGTGTGAATGCGTAGTTTCTTTTGAAGTGCAGAGGCTTGCCTATTGAATGAGAGTGTTTGCTCATTGCATTCGCTCACGCCTTCGGCTTCCACGGCTCAATAAATTGAGCCTCGCAATGACGACTTATGAGA
>WFRC01000257.1 GCA_015486685.1 Caldifarciminota bacterium | reverse complement strand
TGCAAAAATTTTTTTATTGCCTCTTTTTTCTTAAATCCCCTATGGTCTGCTCCAACACCTATTTTCATTTAACCTCCTTTGTTCAATAAGTTAAGACGCTGACCGCCTACCGCTAACCGCTTTCCGCCAAAAATAACAATGCGGAAGTATATCGTGAAGCGTAAATCGTAAGCCGTTAATTGTAAAAACAACAGACAACAACGCAACGGCATGGTCGTTGCACTCCAAAAGAAACTACGCATTCACACGGAGAATGCACTCCATACTCCCAGATGAACTGGGAAGTAAGAAGTAGGAACTGAGAAGTGGGAAGTATAAAATTTCAAATTGCAAAATCTAAAATGCAAAGTGCAAACGGTAAAAGGTAAAAGGTTAAATGTTAAAAATAAAGTAAGGCAATCGGGATTAAGAAATCCCTCCTACATCAATCTGGCAAATATCCTTTTAGCGGTCAGCGGTAGGCGGATAGCGGTTAGCGTCTTCATTTCTTTCAACTTTTAACTTTCAACCTTTAACTCTCCTTTTTACTTCTCACTTCCTAGTTCCCACTTATTAGAGAGGGCTTCCTTGCCTTAAATCTTTATAACGCGTCTATATCATATAACATATTTCTGAAATGTCAAACTTTTTCTAAAACTTTTCGGACTTTTTGGGGTCAGGACTTTTCGGGGTCAGTCATTCAAATTACAAAACTTATTTTTGACCTTGAATATCAAGGTTTTACAAGAATTGTCAATTGTCAATGCCTGACCCCTCAAAAAAAACTTGACTTTGAGATAATTTTTTTTATAATCCACCTATGCTTACAAGGAATGAGATAATAGGAGTTTTCACTGAATTTTTTGTCGATAGAGGGCATAAATTGGTAGGAAGTTCTTCGTTGGTGCCAAAAGATGACCCTACCCTACTTTTTACATCTGCTGGTATGGTTCAATTTAAGCCCTATTGGAGTGGCGATATACCTCTTCCGTTCAAAAGGGCGGTTTCTGTGCAGAAGTGTCTGAGACTATCGGATATTGACGAAGTGGGGAAAAGTCCAATGCACGATACATTTTTTGAAATGCTGGGGAATTTTTCATTTGGTGATTATTTTAAGGGAGAGGCAATTGCCTGGGGTTGGGAATTTCTTACTAAAATTTTGAATATTCCCGAAAACAAACTATGGATTACTGTATATCCTGAGGATGAGGAATCCTATAATATCTGGAAAAATCAAATTGGTATTCCTGAATTTAGAATTGTAAAATTAAAAGACAATTTCTGGGGGCCTGCAGGTGGAACAGGTGCCTGCGGTCCTGATACAGAAATTTATTATGATAGGGGGGAAGAATACGGTGCTAAATTAGTTCCCGGTAATGAGGGAAATAGATTTATTGAGGTCTGGAATATTGTTTTTCCGCAGTTTAACCAGTTGAAAGATGGGACAAGGACTGAGTTGAAGAATAGAGGTGTGGATACGGGTATGGGAATGGAAAGGCTGATGATGATATTGGAAGAAAAAGAGAGTATCTTTGATACTACACTTTTCTATCCCATCATTGAAGAAACTCAAAGGATTTCAGGTGTCCCTTATCAGAAAAATATACCTGCTTATAGAATTATTTCAGACCATATAAGGGCAATAGCATTCGCCATTTGTGATGGTGTATATCCCTCAAATGAGGGTAGAGGATATGTAGTTCGAAGACTACTGAGGAGGGCAACAATTGCAGGTAAAAAAATAGGGATTGAGCAACCCTTTTTATATACACTTTCCGGTGAGGTTGTTTCCCGAATGAAGGATGTTTATCCCGAACTTGGTGAGAAGGAAGAAGAAATTGGTATTATTGTGAAATCCGAGGAAGAGAGGTTTTTAAGGACAATGAAAGACGGTTTAAGGATTTTTACAGATATTCTGGAGAAGCAAAAGTCAAAGGGGAATAATATAATTATGGGTGATGATGTCTTTTTGCTCTATGATACCTATGGATTTCCTCTGGAACTGACAGAGGAGTTCGCCACCCTTAATGGGTTTAAGATTGATAAAGAGGGATATGAGCAGTATCTCAATCAGCAAAGAAAAAGGGCAAAAGAAAAGAGCGGATTTAAAAATGAAAACAAGGCACCGTGGAATATCATAATAGAATGTAAATCCCAATTCGTAAGGGATAGGATGGAAACAAAAACAGAGATTATCGCATACAGAGAACAGGGCAAAAAGGTTGAGGTGATTTTGAAAGAGACTCCATTTTACGCGGAAATGGGGGGACAAATTGGTGATAAAGGTATTATTGAAGGTGCGGCGTTTAAGATATATGTAGAGGATACATACCCATCTCCTATGGGGAATGTCCATTCGGGAAAGATGCAGGGAAGGTTTCATTCGGGCAGTGTGTCTGCGGTGATTGATAAGAAGCGAAGGCTTTCCATAATGAAAAACCATACAGCCACACACCTCTTACATGCGGCTTTAAGACGGATATTGGGAACGCATATACGGCAGAGGGGTTCTTATGTCGGTGATACATATTTCAGATTTGATTTTACACACCCGGAGGGTTTAACGGAACGGGAAATTCGACAGATTGAGGAACTTGTAAATGAAAAAATTGCGGCATCTTTGCCTGTTGAAATAGAAGAGATGCCTTATCAGAAAGCAGTTGAAAAAGGGGCACTGGCATTTTTTGGAGAGAAATATGGGGATGTTGTAAGGGTGGTAAAGATAGGGGATTTTTCGATGGAGTTATGCGGTGGAACGCATATTGACAATACAGGTTTAATTGGAATATTTAAGATAAGGTCTGAATTTAGCGTAGCCGCAGGTATAAGAAGAATTGAGGCATTAACGGGAAATTATGCAAGACAATACTTAAATACGGTGGAAGAAAAGGCATTGGGCGCCGCAAGATTACTAAATACATCTCTGAACAAACTTCCTGAAATTACTGAAAAGATGGTAAATAGACTTAAAGATTCGGAAAAAAGGATTCAAGAACTGGAGAATAAGATTGCAGAAAAGATGGGTAAAGACATTTTGCAATCAAAGAAAAAAATAAAGAATATAGGTTTTATAAAGGTAGAGATAGATGAGAACCCTGAATTATTGAGAAAAATTGCTGCAAAATTGAGGATGGAAACAAATACAATAGGTGTGCTTGTATCCCGAAAGGGAGAAGGTATATATATTATTACATTTTCTTCCGATGAAATAAAAGAGAAATTTCCTGCCAGGAGAATTGCAAATATTGTAGGTAAAATCTTTAACGGAGGTGGAGGTGGTAGGAATGAGATAGGTGAGGCAGGGGCTAAAACCGATAAAGATTTTCAGAAAAAGTACGATAAAATAGAGGATAAATTATATGAAGAATTTTTCTATCAAAGTTGATGAGAAAAGGTGTGCTAAATGTGGACTTTGCGTTGGTGTCTGCCCCGTGAATATTTTGATTTTATTATCTGATAAGGTGAAGATAAGGGGAGAATGCATTGGCTGCGAAGAGTGTATTATAGCCTGTCCAGAAGAGGCAATAAGTAAGAATGAATAATAGTAAGGAAAAATAGGCTAAGGTAAAGGTTGAGGTTAAGAAAAAGAGAGATGCTGAAACGAGTTCAGCATGACATAAATAAGGAGTTGAAAATTAAAAATAAAAGGAGCAAAATCCACGAAATGAACGAAATCAACAAAAAAAGTAAACACGAGTTATGGTCACGAAACACGTTTTTTATTTTTTACGGCTTACGCTTTACGCTTAATGTTCTCTCTTACTTCCGCATTCTGATTTCCGCATTCCGCATTATTTTTAGCGGTGAGCGTAATTTTTGGGAAGGTATATGTTAAGACGAAATACTTATGATGTTGTGATTGTAGGTGCAGGTCCATCAGGGAGTTTTGCTGCTTATAATCTTTCAAAAATGGGCTTAAAAACCTTGATAATAGAAAGGAAGAAGATACCTGGCGATGGATATTTTTGTGGTGAGGGTATAAGCACATCAGGACTTACGGATTTTATTTCGCCTGAGGCAGAGTGGATTTCTTCCAGGATAGAGGGTGCTGTATTTATTGCACCATCAGGGAGGACTTTTCAGGTATACCATCCTGATGCGGGCTGGATTTTGGACAGAAGGAAATTTGATAAGGACCTATTTCTTCTTGCTGTGAACAAAGGCGCGGCATTCAGGCTTTCTACTGCGGCGGTCGGTCTATCTGAATGGGATGGTAAATACAGGGAGGTATATCTCAATAATAATGAGAAAATCAGGGCATCTGTTGTGATTGGAGCAGATGGAGTAGATTCACTTATTGGAAGATGGGCAGGCTTAAAGACTGTTATGGTGAAAGGTATGTATCACAGCACTTATCAGTA
>WFRC01000256.1 GCA_015486685.1 Caldifarciminota bacterium | reverse complement strand
GGGGTTGGGAAGCCCCTCCTACATTTTGTATTTTTCATTTAATATAGTTCTTACTTCCTAGTTCTCACTTCCTACTTCTTCATCTATACCCCATCTACCATACCTCAATATCGCCTTGAACCTTTAACTTTTAAACCTTCTGAGTTTTTAGCAGAAAAGATGAACTTTCAAAGAGTAATAGGCTTCTTATGGAGAAGTAATCTTTTTAAGCTTTCGCAAATGGTTTACGGCTGGCGATGTGGGGTCAATGGCTACAGAAGTTTTCCATGCCCGGCGCGCGGCGGAATAGCGTTTCTTTTTAGCGTAAAGAATTCCAATACGATTATAAGCCCGTGCATTATCAGGAAATATCTTTATTGCCTTCTTGTATTCTTGCATCGCTTTCTCTATTAAGCCCCTTTTTTCATAAATTAGCCCGAGGTTAAAATGTGGCTCGGCAATCTTTCCAAATTGACCAGAAATTGTATATTCTTTTAATGCCTCTTCAATTTTTCTCTCCCTCTGATAGATACTCCCTAAATTATTATGGATAGCGGCCGCCTCAGGTGGTAGGGGATTCAATGCCAGAGCCTTTTTATATTCAGAAATGGCAGAATCTGATTTTCCATCTTGACTATAAAGGCGAGCCAAAATTGAATGTGCGATTATACACTTCGGATCCTCACTTATTTTTCTTTTTGCTTCTTTAAGTAAACTGTCAATATGTTCAATATGGGGTGTAGCATCAAAAAGAACAGGATTAAGATATTTATATGGCTTTGGGCCATTCTTATTTTTAGTATTTTTAATATAGATTAATGCAGCGTCATCCCAATATACGAGACTCCATCCCGGATTTGAGGCTAGATAGTTATGTATACTCTTTTTACCTTTTTTTGACCCAAATTCCCCAAAATCTAAAAAGAAATAGTCTATTCTGTATTTGTTCTTTATCAGTTCTTCAAAATTGTCCAGAGCCCACCCTATCTTTATATAGTCTCTAATTAAATTTGCTCCACATACATCAGACCTCCCATCAATGAAAACAGGATAACCTTTCCATATTAACCATTCCCCAAAACGATAAGAATTGAACATATTCCCTGAAATTCTATATTTTTTTATAAATTTCAGAGCCTTTTGAGGAAATCGCTGAGTAAATAGACCGACCTCAACCTTCCTCCATACCCCATTTCCCATATATACCCCCCGGGTAAATGTCTGAATCGAAAACACTATTAAAATTATTATAACCCCACTTTGAACAAAGAGGGGTATCTTTCTCTTTGCTAGAATTCCCGAGAAGTTGGATGCTAATACAGGAATACTTACAATAGCAAAAAGAGGCAGAAAACGCGTTGCAAAAAGAGGGAGCAGGGCAAAAATCAGGAAAAGTAAAAAATTGGTAGGAGAGAAATTTTTTAATCTCAGCAGGAAAGAGAGTACACCCAAAAACAGAATTATTTCAAAATAAAATGGAAGCATACTCCCTTTATACATTGGGTGAAATATGGGATAATATTCGGTCAGAAAACCAGTGATTAAAGACATTTCCTTTCTTTGCGATAAAATTTTAAAAGGTAAAAGTAATAAACGATAGGTAAAAGGATTAAATAAACAAGCAACTATAGATGCCAAAAAAACACCAAGAAGAAAGGTAAGCCATCTTCTGTTAATTTGAGAGCTACCTTTTTTTATTATTACCAACATCTGGCTTACAAGTTCACCAAGGAAAAATGTACCGATAACAAGTAAACCAAAAAGGAAACCTAAATGAAGATTAGACCATAACAGAAAGAGCAAAGGGATAAAAATGGCGCCCTTTTTTTTTGATAACCTCTTTTCTTTAAGCGAAAATAGAAGCCACAGAAGAATAGCAAGGAAAAAAAATGTAAATATCCGTGCCCTTTCAGTAAATGCACCAGAAGATAACATAACCCCTAAGACTACTATAACTGTTAAAAAGCAAGGAGAGATTTTAAAACTCTTCAAAGCCCCTATCCAGAGGGTTAAAAAGGTTAAAAGAATAATAAGAACCTTAAATATAATAATTCCATTCAATCCAGATAAAGAATGGATAAGATAAAATATTACAGCAGAAAGCCACTCATAAGCAAGCCATGGATGTCCGAATGCAGTATAGGTAAAAATGTCTGTTTTGGGTATAGAGTGGGTCTTCAGAATATATTCCCCCAACCTAAAATGAAGCCAGATATCGGGGTCTGTTATCTTAAAGGTAGCAAATCCAACTAATAAAAGCGTTAATATAAATATATAAATCCAATCTGGTATCTTTTTCTGATAAAGATTATTCATATTTTTAACCCGCCAGGAACCTTGCCCGCTTCCCCTTCCGTAATTCTACCGCAAAGGTATAATTCAGTTTTCAGCAACATACAGAATTAAGTATAATATCCTGGTGACTTATATAATTTTGTCTTTTTAAGAATAGATATTTTTCTTTTCCCTATTTTATCAATATCAACCTTTTTGTCACCGAAGATTCAGGGGTCTTCAATTGATACAAATAGAGTCCATCAGGAACACTTTTTCCTTCGTCATCTTTTCCATCCCAGGTAACTCTATGATAACCACTGGATTCCATTTTGTTTACCAATGTTTTTACTATGCGTCCTGTAATATTATATATTTTTATCTCAACTTTATCCCTTTTTGCCAGCTGATACCCAATAATAGTAGATTGAGCAAAAGGATTGGGTGAATTCTGGAAAAGAATCAG
>WFRC01000255.1 GCA_015486685.1 Caldifarciminota bacterium | reverse complement strand
GATGTGAGCCCATATTTTCCCCTCATTCACCCACATTTAAAGATTTTACTTGACGATTTAGCATTCTTTTGTTATTATTATGCTTATGAAATGGTTTTTAAGGAAAGATAGGGGGTTAAAGGAGAAATCAGCCAAAAAAGAACTGCCTGACGGTGTGTGGATGAAGTGCAAAAACTGTGGGGAAATTCTTTACCGCAAGGAGGTGGAGAAAAACCTTTTTGTATGCCCTAAATGTGGGTATCATTTTAGAATAGGTTCAAAACAGTATATAAACCTTTTACTGGATAAGGATAGTTTTAAGGAACAGGATAAGGAACTTTCTCCTGTTGATACATTGGGATTTAAGAGTTATAAGGATAAAATAAAAGCGAGTATTAAAAAGACAGGTTTGAAAGACGCAATTGTTTGTGGTGAAGGGAAGATTGATAATTATCCCATTGAGTGTTGTGTGATGGATTTTGGTTTTATGGGAGGAAGTATGGGGTCAGTTGTGGGCGAAAAGGTTAAAAGAGCGATATACAGAGCAGTTGATACGGGAATTCCTCTTATAATTGTTAATTCATCAGGGGGAGCAAGGATGCAAGAGGGTATTCTTTCTTTGATGCAGATGGCAAAAACATCTTCTGTCATTAACCTGTTAAATCAGAAAAGAATCCCTTATATAAGCGTTCTAACAAATCCAACCACAGCAGGTGTTATGGCATCATATGCCTCATTAGGTGATGTTGTAATAACGGAACCAAATTCACTGCTGGGGTTTGCAGGCCCAAGGGTAATTCAACAGACAATCAAACAGGATTTACCAGAGGGCTTTCAACAGTCAAAATTTATGCTTGAACATGGAATGGTTGATATGGTGGTGGAAAGGTCAGAATTAAAAAAGACAATAAAAAGATTAATAGAACTATTTATGTGATATGTATCAGAAAGAGGTAGAGATAAAAAATTTATTGGGCATTCATGCAAGACCTGCATCTATGGTGGTAAAAACAGCAGGGAAGTTTACATCTGAGGTTAAGTTGTCAAAGGATGGAATGGAAGTGAATGCAAAGAGCATAATGGGCGTTTTGATGCTTGCCTGTGAGAAGGGAAGTAAAGTCTTGATAAAAGCAGAAGGGCCTGATGAGAGAGAGGCAGTGGAGGCAATTATAGAACTTATAGAAAGGAAATTTGATGAGGAATAAAAATAGGATTTTTCATGGTATAAATGCATCTTCAGGTATTGCTATTGGCGATACTCTTGTTATAGGGAGTAAGATTACTATTCCATTAGGAGCGAAATCTACTATTGAGCAGGATCTGGCACTTTTCTATAAAATGGTAGGTGATACAACAGGCGAGCTTATGGATATTAAGAAACGCTTATTGGATAAAGGTATTCAGGATGGGGCAAAACTTATTGATGTCCAGAGGATGATATTAAAAGACCCGTTTTTTTTGGATAATGTTGAAGAAAGGATTAAAAAGGGTGAAGGCGTTCATAAAGCGGTTATGGATTTTTTGGGGAAACTTCAAGAAGATTTTTCTCGTATAGATGATAATTATGTTAAAGAGAGATTTTTGGATATTAAAGATGTTTCAATGAGATTATTGAGAAGTTCTGATAAGGATAAAAAGGTTGTGCCGCCAAAAGGGAAATATATCCTGGTTAGTCATACATTTACCCCGTCTGATACAGCACAGATGGATAAAAAATTTGTTATGGCATTTATTACAGAGGTAGGAGGCAAACAGTCACATTCGGCAATAATGGCAAGGGAAATGGGGATTCCTGCTGTGGTGGGTATACCAAATATTACGAGGGAGATTCCTCCAGGTAATAGAGTAATAGTTGATGGTTTTAGGGGAATAGTAATTGTAAATCCCGATGAGGTGATGTTGAAATCATACACAAGAAGATTAAGGAAGTGGAAAAATGTAGAGAAAGGGCTGTCTAAGATTACGGAACTTCCTACCGAAACTATTGATGGATTTAGTATTGACCTGTCTGCAAATATAGAGATTCCTGATGAGTTGCATGCCGTTAAAAATTATGGAGCCAAAGGTATTGGGCTTTTCCGCTCAGAATTTCTCCTTATCTCTTCTTCTGATATGCCTGACGAAGATAGGCAGACAGCATATTATTCAAGAATACTCAGGGAGATTTACCCCGATAGTGTTATTATCAGGACCTTTGATATTGGAGGTGATAAACTTTTTGGTTGGACAGAAGAACAGAATCCGTTCCTGGGTTGGAGAGGTATCAGGCTATCTTTGGGTAAGGAAGAAATTTTCCGAACTCAAATAAGGGCAATT
>WFRC01000254.1 GCA_015486685.1 Caldifarciminota bacterium | reverse complement strand
TGAATGTTATTGCTTTGTAAAACTTTTGAATGGAAATGCGTGTATCTAAATTCATAGCACAGGCAGGAATAACATCCCGAAGGAAGGCAGAAAAACTAATTTTACAGGGGAAAATCAAGGTTAATGGTAAAGTTGTTAAAGAGTTGACTGCACAGGTTGTTCCGGAGAAGGATAAGGTTGAATATAATGGAAAAATTATCAAAATAGAAGAAAAACTTGTTTATGTTATGCTTTATAAACCGAGAGGATACCTTACTGCCTCTTCCGATAAATATCACAGGCCACTGGCAAAGGAACTCGTTCAGGTCTTAGGTAAGAGGCTTTTCCCTGTTGGTAGGCTTGACCTTGATTCAGAAGGACTGCTTTTGATGACAAATGATGGTGACCTGACATACAAACTTACGCACCCTAAATTTGAGTGTGAGAAGGAATATTTTGTTGAAACTTATAACCCTATAAAAGATAATGTAAATGCAATTTTGCAGGGTATTCCTTCTGATGAAGGCAGATTAAAGGCAGAAAGTTTTGAGCGAGTCTCACCGAAAAAAATAAAGATTGTGTTGAAGGAAGGCAGAAAAAGGGAAATAAGAAGAATGTTGGGTTATCTTGGGTATAAGGTTAGAAGATTGAAGAGGATAAGAGAAGGTCCTGTTTCTCTTGGAGACCTTAAACCAGGGCAGTATCGTTTTCTTACAAAGAAGGAGATAGCAAGATTGAAAAAAGAAGGGGGAAATGTTAGGACCAGATGAGTTTGTTGCATTGGATACAGAAACCACAGGACTTAACTGTGATAAAGATGAGATTATTGAGATTGGTGCTGCGAAATTTGTAAATGGAAATATAACAGATAAATTTTCTCAACTTATTTCTATTGGCAGGGAAGTGCCGGAAGAGGTTGTAAGGCTGACAGGAATAACAAATAAGGCATTGAAGGGTAAACCAAAAATCTCGGAGATTTCGGATGAATTTAAGGCATTTATTAAAGATTTGCCTGTGGTGGGGCATAAAGTATCATTTGATCTGGAGTTTCTTGGGAAAAATATACCCATACCGAATCCATCCATTGACACATTAGAACTTGCAAATATCCTATTCCCATTTGCAAGAAACCACTCATTGGTAACCTTAGCAGAATATTTAGGTATAACAGTTGATGTTGCACATAGGGCATATGAGGATGCGAAAAATTCAGGATTGGTATTGCTTAAAATATTGGGAATTATAGAAAATATACGTCCCGATATATTACAAACTATTGCCAATATATTAGGGAACAGACATCCCTTATTCCCTATATTTCAAGCAGGTATAGAGGCATCGGTAAAAAGGGGAATGTCAAGGGAACAATATCCATTTCCATCGCCTATAAATGTAAGAATACCTGAAAAAAAAGAGGACATTACCGTAAAGGAAGATATAAGGGCATATTTTGACAATGAACTAATTAAAAAAAGGGATGTCCAGATTAAGATGGCAAATGCAGTAAAATCCGCATTTGATAAAGAAAGATTTCTCATTCTGGAAGCAGGCACGGGCTCAGGCAAATCATTGGGATATTTAATACCATCTATTGCGGTAAGTTACAAACAGGATAAGCCTATATATATTTCTACATATACAAAAAATTTACAGAGCCAGATATTTTACAAGGATATTCCACTTTCTGAAAAACTTACGGGTATTCCTGTGAAAACGGTGATTGTGAAAGGACAAAATAACTATCTTTGTCTTGAAAAAATGAGGTCTGTTATCAGAGAGGGAAATAGAAATTTTAGCAGGGAAGAGAAGGACTCTATCGCCTCAATATTCTTCTGGAGCAGGATTACAAAAACAGGGGATAGAACAGAAATAACTTCATATCTTGAACCGGGTATATGGGAGTTATTTCAGGTAGACGAGACCTGCAGCAATAAAGAATGTCCGCTCTATAACCAGTGCTATTATAAGAGGATAAAGAAGGAAGCTGAAACGGCAAACATTATTCTTGTAAATCACTATTTATTCTTTTCAGGGGAAGCAAAGAGTGAAATTGTTGTATTTGACGAAGGTCATGAACTGGAAAGTGCCATTACAAATAGTATATCTGTGCGGGTGCGTTTTAGTAATATCCGATTTCTTCTGACGGAGATAAAATGGTATCTTAAAAAGAATAAGAAGAGCACAAGAGAGATAGAAGAAATCCTCCCCGACGGTTATAAGATATTCAAGGAATACGGCGAGAAATTTCTAAAAAGAAATCCTTATGGAAGGGGATTTTTTGCTGGATTGTCTATTGAGAATATTACAGAGATAATAGACAGGATAGATGCAATATATATGAAGTTAAATAAATATGAAGATATAAAAAAGATTTGTGAAATGTTAAAAGAAGAGATAGATAACTTTAGGTTTATTCTTAACCAGGCAGACGAGAAATTTTGTTATTTTGCAGAGGTAAATAAAAGAAAACCTGCATCTATAGAATTTATTGCCGCTCCCATTGACATTAGTGATTATTTCATTGAAAAGGCAGAAAATACATTCAAATCTGCGGTATTTACATCTGCTACCATAAAAATGGGAAAGTCGTTTGATTTCTTTGTGAAGACACTGGGGTTAGATAAATTTCCAGATAAGGTTGATATTGTTGACCTTGGGGATATATTTCCTTTCAAAAAGCAAGTATTGGCTATAATCCCTGCAAATTTCCCATCTCCTTCCCAGAAAGGCAGTGCATTTATCAATGCTGTAACAGAATTTATAGGAGAAACAATATTGGCATTAGGGAAGGGAACATTGGCATTGTTTACCAGCCATCAATATATACGGGATGCATACAAAAGTATTTCAAATATGGCAAAGAAGATAGGAATATCTTGCTATGCACAAAATATTACAGGTTCAAAAGAATCCATAATGAGAAATTTTAAGGACGATGCCCCTGCTATATTATTGGGGACAGGCTCATTCTGGCAGGGAATAGATGTCCCGGGGAAGGCACTTGAAATACTTATAATAACAAAAATTCCATTTCCCAATATGAGTGACCCCATAATTGTTTCAAGGATTAAACACCTTAGAAAAAAAGGGATTGACCCATTCTATAATTATCAAGTTCCACTTGCTGCAATAAAATATAGACAGGGATTTGGAAGACTAATCAGGAGGTTTTCAGATAAAGGTGTTTTTATTATATTAGA
>WFRC01000253.1 GCA_015486685.1 Caldifarciminota bacterium | reverse complement strand
TCAAACTTTGATTATCTCACAGTAAAATATGCAAAATACAAGGATGCAGGCATTATTTCCATATTATCACCTGATACAGTAGGCACAGACAGCAGTTATATACCACAGATATGGGTAAAGAATAACTCTTATGAAGATACACTAAGTTTTGATATTTCGGCATTTATAGACTCATCGGGAACGAAGGCGAATCTCTATGCAGATACCCAGTCTGTCTCAAATCTCCCAGCAGGTGATAGTGTATTGGTGAGTTTTGCTTCCTGGACAGCACCTTCCAGTCCTCTGGATTTAAATTTGAGTTTCCATATTCTGACTTCGGATGTAAATCCTGCAAATGACACACTATCGAAGGTTTTATCTGTAAAGGACATGTCAGGTATATTAAGCAAAGAAATAAATAAAAGGACAATGTTGAATGTTGCTACAATAAATAAAGGGAGTATTTCATTCTCTTATGGTATAGCAAAATCTGAAGATTACAATATAGCCCTTTACAGCATAGACGGAAGAATGATGAAAAAGATAGAAGGAAAAGAAAACGGTTATCATAGTGGGAAATTCTCAAATCTCCCATCAGGAATATACTTCATAAGATTAAAGCAGGGAGATGAGGTAGTGAATAAGAAAGTTGTATTGGTAAAATGAGAAAGACCGTGAGGCGTAAAGCGTAAATCGTGAATGAGCAGACGGGTTTATTGAGTTTATAGGGTTTGTTGAGTTGAGAGTTTATTGAGTTAAAAAATGATAAAGACGGCCGTAAGGCGTGAATCGTGAAATGTAAAAGGAAAAAGGTAAAAGGAATGATTGAATGTTAAGAAAGAAATATGGATGGGAATAAAGGACATTTTCTTTTTAATTTTTTACCTTTAACATTTAACCTTTTACCTTTAACCATTTGCACTTTGCATTTTAGAATTTGCAATTTGAAATTGTATGCTTCCCACTTCTCACTTCCTACTTCTAACTTATTAAACAAAGGAGGTATAATGAAAACCATTTATCAACTCGCAGTAAGCACTATTATTTGTTTTGTTCCATTGATTGCAAGTGGTGGGAATATCCCATCCAATTTGCATCCTCGCAGAGATATAACAGGTATCTGGCAGGGTGTTTTGAAAGTTCAAGGAATGGAATTGAGAATTATATTTAAGGTATCCCGAAAAACAGATGGTATGCTGACTGCTACAATGGATAGTCCAGGCCAGGGAGCAAAAAATATACCTGTGGAAGAGGTGACTTTTAAGAATGGAAATTTGCGAATGGAAGTGAGATCCGCCAGGGGTATTTTTGAAGGAAAAATCAATGAGGATTTCTCGGCAATTGAGGGAAACTGGAAACAGAGCGGAATGACTCTGCCACTTGTGCTTAAGCATATAAAAAAGGTACAGGAGGCTAAGCGGCTTCAGGAGCCGAAAAAACCTTATCCTTATAAGGAAGAAGAGGTTGCTTACGAAAACAAAAAGGCAGGGGTGAAACTTGCAGGGACATTGACTTTACCTTCTGGCAAAGGTCCATTCCCGGCTGTTTTGTTGATTACAGGTTCCGGAGCAGAAGACCGCAATGAGACAGTATTTGGGCATCATCCATTCCTTGTGCTTGCTGATTATCTGACACGGAGGGGTATAGCCGTGCTTCGTGTAGATGACCGTGGAATAGGTGGGTCAACAGGAAACACTTTTCAGTCTACAAGTGAGGATTTTGCAGGTGATGTGCTTGCAGGTATCCGATATCTTAAATCTCGCAAGGAGGTTAATCTGAAACAAATAGGACTTATTGGACACAGTGAAGGGGGTATAATTGCTCCGATGGTGGCAGCTCAATCTTCGGATATTGCATTTATTGTTCTGATGGCAGGTCCAGGCATACCCGGAGACTCTATCCTCCTTTTGCAATCTGCTGCAATTAGTAGGGTAAGTGGAGCAGGTGAGAAGGAAATTAAGAAAAATAATGGCTTGCAAAGGCGTATTTACGATGTTGTGAAGAACGAGAAGGATGACAAAATTGCTGAAAAAAGATTGAAAAAGATTATGAAGAATGCAGTTGCTAAACTGAGTAAAAAAGAAAAAGCCTCAATGTCGGAAAAGGATATAGAAAAAAATATAAATGGAGAGATAAAGAGAGTATTAACCCCCTGGTTTCGATTTTTCCTGACCTATAACCCCAGACCAACTTTAATGAAAGTAAAGTGCCCGGTGCTTGCAATAAATGGCGAAAAAGACCTCCAGGTGCCACCCGAAGAAAATCTTGATGCAATTAAGAAAGCACTTAAAAAAGGTGGTAATAAACACTTTACAGTAAAAGAGCTGCCGGGGTTGAATCATTTATTCCAGACTGCAAATACAGGTTTACCATCTGAATATGCGAAAATAGAAGAAACTATTTCACCATCTGCCTTAAAGATTATTGGAAACTGGATTTTGAAACAGACACAGGGGAAGTAAAGGAAAGAAATATTTAGTATGTAGAGAAAATGCTCAACGTATTATAGCATTATATTATTTATATATATTATTGGAAGGAGATATAAACCTTCATAAAAGCATTGGATTAGGAGATATAGAATAAAAAAATGAAAATGATTGAGGAAGGTATTTACAAAATCCCTCTTGTTTTATCTGAGTCACTTGAACCACAACGAAAAGAATTGGAACAGGTATTAGTGGCAGCTCAAAGGAGATTGCGGAAGTTCGCCATTCGGAATGGTTGGAGTGAATTTGTAAAAGAAAGTTTTACAGAGAGGGCTGAAATATATGATAGCCAGAACAAATTCATCAAGGCAGTTATTAGAATAACAGGTATAGACCCATCAACACAATTTCCAAAAGAATTTTCTGCCTGTCTGGAGCAGAAAATATTTATGTCTGTATCACCTGAGGTATATAGCCAAATTTATCCTGAGGGTGTGGAAGACAGATTTTTTGAAAAATTAGTGACACACGAAATGGTTCATAGACTTCATATAAGAATATTAAATGGTAATGAAGAGGCAATGGGTCCTATATGGTTTTTTGAAGGTTTTGCTATCTATGCGGCAGGACAATTGGCAAACTATACAATTGACCCTATTGAAATCTGGTGGATTTTAGAGAATTCAGAGAGAACAGATTATACAAAATATGGCGCAATTTTTCGTTACTTTTTAAAAAGATTTCCTATTCAAAAACTAATAGAGCATGCAGGAGATAAAGACTTTCTGAGGTGGTTGCAACAAGACTGAAAATTCTCATTTCTATAATATTTTCCGCAAAGCAAAGAGATTTCCCTTGAAAAAAAGAAATGGAACGATATTATATAGAAAGATTGGTAGTGGGAAAAGTTTTATGAAAGAAAATAGTAAAATCGTGGATGAGTTGAAAAAGCAGTAGCGAGGGATGAGTAGCAAGCATATAGGGAAAAGAGAAAACAGATGAGAGTGTTTGCTCATTGCATTCGCTCACGCCTTCAGCACTTCGC
>WFRC01000252.1 GCA_015486685.1 Caldifarciminota bacterium | reverse complement strand
GCTTCGCCCTTATGATAGACATAAAAGTGTGAACCGACTCTTACCCCTGCATCATTTCCGGGTTTCATATAAACAACATTTCCTGAGACTTTAATGACCTTACCCTGCCATGGAATATTTGACATTGCACGGGATATCTTTGCTGCAACATCCATTACGGCATCCCTTGCTGCTTTGCCCAATAATGTTCTATCAAAATCTACTGCACTTGTGTTTGAAAAGTTATTGATTCTCAAACTTAGGCCTGTTTTGCTCTTTTCTTTTCTTGCAGCGGCGGCAACAATAATTTCTCCGGTAGATGTATTTATTACCCGAACATCAATTGCGATTTCTCCGGTAATCTTTTTTCTCTTTATTCCTATATTTCCTAAATTCATAGACCCCCGTGTAATCTTTCTGCCGCATTCAGTGATGGTGCCTATAACAACTGCCTGTACCCCAAGGAGTGAACCAACAGATACAGCGCTCTGGGCAGTTAATGCACCTGCTTGTCCCAATGCCTGTTCCTGCATAATTGATTTTAATTCGTTTCTTTCCACAACAGTAAAATTTCCGGAATTTACGAGAGATGTTACCAGCATATTGGTAACCTGATGCTCTATGCCACTGATACCTCCATAATATCTGCCAGGTTTTAAGTCCAATACCGCAATTCTTTTTTTGAGGTGCCTGTATGATGGCATTGTTTGAGGGCTTGCCGACACCTTCTTTACCTCAGATGAGGCGCACCCCTGGAATAAGAAAAATAATACAAATACACTTAAAAAAGACCCAATATGTCTCATTTTACCTCCTTTTTGTAATTATGATAATCAAAAAAAACTTAAAGTCAAGAGAAAAATTAAAATGGCATCCTTACCCCGATACCACCTGAGATATATGGATTTACTGGTGGGAAAAATATTATCCCGGGTGTGATATCCCAAAAAATATCAAAGTTTTGTATAGGGAAGTTCAATCCAAATGCCACTTCACTGCCGATACCGATTTTTGTTGTGCTCCATGGAGTAAATGAAAACATTACAGCAGGAATTATATAGTAGTATAATCTGGATTCTGGATTATTTGGGAAAACAGCCTGATTAAATGGTGTAAATTCCTTATGAATTATTCTTAATCCCACATCTGTCCTGATAGAATTATCCCGATACCAATAGTTACTAAAACCTGTATAGATATTCAGGTCGAAACCTGAGGAAGGTAAAACCAGGTTTATTCCTGTCATATCTCCCAGATAGATACCAACATACCTTTTCCTTGCATTTAAGGATAATGCTGTGAATAAAATCAGCATACTTAATACTAATTTTTTCATCATACCTCTTTTATTTTAATAAGGTATTGGAAAAAATATTTCAGTATTTTTCCGTAACCTTTTTTTTAATAAACTCTGAAAATTTCTGTAAATTTTTGCGTAGCCGCAGTTGATGGTGTGGTTATCTCCAAAAGTTTATTACCGTTTATCCTCAATACTTAAATAATAAATAATAAAAGGCAAAAAGTCAAGAAATTTTTCCTAAGTTCGCAAAAGTAAGGAAGATAAATGGAATTAAATTATTTGATTAAGATGATTTTTCTTATAATTGGCGGATTCTTGCCGCACTGAAAATATAGAAAATATGTGCCTGATGATAAATTTTTTATTTTCTGTTCTCCATATTTAACCCTGTGTATACCTGATTTTTTCATTCCTTTGTCCACTACCTTTAATTTTCTTCCGAGAATATCTATTAAATATATTTCTACATAACTTTTATCAGATAAGAAATATGAAAATTTTATCTCTTTTGATATGATGTTAGAACTTAGTGTGAATAGTTCAGCAGGTATGTTTTTCACTATTATTTCTTTTGGCCCATACCACTCTATCCCATTTTGATAATTTAATACCAGCCAATATCTGTAAATTCCCGTTTTTTTGATCCTTTCTGTATAAATGTAATTTTTCCGTGTTCCAGAGGGAAAGAGCTCTTTCTTAAATGTTTTTTTATCTCCATTATAAGCCTCATAAATTTTGTATGATATAATACTTGAAGTGGATGATACTGACCATCTTATTATTACCGTATCACTATTGAGAAATGCGTTGAAGGATAACAGATTTATGCTGGCGGAAGATGGAATAACCACAATAGAAACAGAAAAAGGAGAGGAAAATACCTGATTTTTCCTTTCAAGGGAAAATGATTCTGAAACAGTTGTGGTGTTAGAAACTGCTGGTGCCTGAAATATACTATTTCTGAAAAATGTTTGATTTGGGAGACCATCAAAACCCGCGGATTTTGCCCTTGTAGTATCTGCCCAGAAATTGGAATCATAGAATGCACTGCTTGTATCCGTTTTAAGATACACGAATGAGTCAAGTGGGCCAAATCCTGTATTTTTGATTTTAAGTGAGACAGTAAATGTATCACCGGAAACAACTGTATCAGGATAACCTACATTCAAAACACTTGCATTATAGGTGTTTGAATCTTCTGGAGAGGGAATAATCGTAGTATAATCTGTATAATAGCACCATCCTCTTGTATTGCCTCCTATATCAGGTAAATATATTCTTGCCCAATTACCAGAAAAACT
>WFRC01000251.1 GCA_015486685.1 Caldifarciminota bacterium | reverse complement strand
GTGAGTCTTTCTTCGGCTTTCTTCTGGGCCTCAGCGAGTTTACTTACAGTGATTTCGAGTCTGGTGAGTCTTTCTTCTGTTTTCTTCTGAGCCTCAGCGAGTTTTTGAACCGTAGATTCAAGACTTACAAGCCTCTCTGTGAATTCTCTCAATAATGCCTTTAATTTACCAAACTCCTCTTTCCCAACAACAAGGAGTTGCATCCTCTCATCCACTACTAAGGATATAGCCTTATATAATTCTGGTGATATTCCACTCTGTTTCATACTGTAATAATAACATTAAAAAATAATATGTCAAGAGGAAAATTTTATGGCATTTGGCGTCAGAAAAATTTCGTTGATTTCGTCCCAGTGAAATAGTTTCACATTTTACGGGATAAATTTGTTTAGTCTATCTGGTCTATTTAGTCTATTTAGTCTGTCTGGTCTATCTCGTTTATTTCGTTAATCACGATTCACCGCCACGGACACGTTTGTTAATTCTTTACTCATTCTCGTTTTCAATTTCCATTCTGCACTTTGCAATAATTCCGCCCCACCTGTGAGATTGCTTCGTCGCTATGCTCCTCGCAATGACAATGGGAGAAAAACCAATGAGATTGTTCGCTCGGTTCACTCGCTCACATCTTCGGTGGTTCATTCGCTTCGCTCACTCACGCCTTCGGCTTCTTCAGTCATTTCATTCCTTCGCAATGACAACCGACAAGATTCTTCGCTTCGCTCAGAATGACAGGGGAAAGGTAATGACATCCGCCCATCCTGTGAGAGTGTTCATTTGCTTCGCTCACTCACGCCTTCGGCTGCCACGGGACTTCGTCCCTCGCAATGACAATGAAAGAAAACCTATGAGTTGATTTAGTTGATCTTGTTGTTTTCGTTTCTTTCGTTACTCACGAATCACCACCACGAACACGTTTGTTAATCCTTTACCCATTCACCCATTACCTCTTACCTCCTATCCATTACCGTTTTTTTTGACCAATCCGACCAATCCGACTAATAAGACCAATTAGACAAATCTTTCTTAACCTCAACCTCTCTTTTCCCTATATACTCGCTACTTATACCTCGCTACTGCTTTTGCACTTTTCATTTTGCATTTAATTTATAATCCTGTATTTTTTTATAGAGGGTGGTGCGACTTATTCCCAATTCGGATGCAGTTTGGCTTATGTTTCCTTTATTGTTTTTTAGTACAGATTGAATAATCTCTTTTTCTATATCCTTTAGATTTGTTCCTGATGGTTTATGTACTGCAGGAATTTTTTGGGATATTCGTGAAGGAAGGTCTTCCACCCGTATAGTATCTCCTCTGGAAACCGCATAGGCATAATCTATTATGTTTGAGAGTTCCCTTACATTTCCCGGGTAATCATAGTCAAGAAGCAACTTTGTTGCTCCAACGGATATTTTCTTCCCTTTTTTAGATGCGAAGTACTGGAGGAATATCGGGATATCTTCCTTCCTTTTTCTCAGGGGGGGAATTTCAATTATGGCAGGGCTTATCCTGTAATAAAGGTCAGACCTGAACTTTCCCTTTTTTTCAAGTTTTTCCAGATTTCTGTTGGAGGCGGATAAGAGGCGAATATTAACTTTACGCAGGACAGAATCCCCAAGCCTGTTGAATTCTTTATGTTCTACAAATCTTAATATCTTTATCTGAAGGGATAGGGGCATTGTATCTATCTCATCTAAAAACAGGGTGCCTCCATTTGCAGACTCTACATATCCTTTTTTGTCGGATGTTGCTCCTGTAAATGCTCCCTTTTTATAACCAAATAGTTCTGATTCAAGAAGGCTTTCGGGTATTGCTCCACAATGGACAGGGATAAAGGGTTTTAGTTTTCTTGAACTTATTTTATGGAGTAGTCTTGCCATTATTTCTTTTCCTGCACCGCTTTCTCCAATAAATAGTACATTGATATCACTGGAAGCAAATGCTTGAATCTGTGTGAAAATCTTCTGCATTGTTTTTGACTTCCCTATCACCACATTTTGATAAATCACAGGTGGCTCTAACAGGATTTCAGGTTGGAGTAAATGGAGAAATTTCTCTGCAACAGCGACAATCTTTTCGCCTATTTCTTTTTGTTCATTTGAAAATAGGTTTTCTACATTCCTGCTGTCAAAGTATATTATCCCTTTCACACTGCCATTCTCATCTTTTACAGGAAATGCAAGCACAGAGAGAATTTTCAATTTCCTGATGGAATCCTTCTTAGAGAATTTTTCATCTGAAAGGGCATTGGCAACAAGAAGGGGTTTGCCTGTATCAATAATATGGGTGATAATGGTATTGGAGTATTTTATCTCTTCTGGGGTTGCCGTTTTTAATCTTCCAGACGATAGATACAGGAATTTTGTTCCTATTAAGGGGGAAGAAGGATTTAATAAAAAAAATCCCCTCTCTGCACCAAACGCCCTTCCCATTATTTGGACTATATAAGAAAGCATCCCATCCGCTGATATATTTTCCTTCATAGATGAAAGGAAGAGTGTAAGAATATTTTCTGTTATTTTGCCCTTCTTTGCATTTTGTTCTATCTTATTTAAGTATTTTTCTGCCTCTAAAATTTCCTTTTCCTGATGGAAGATAATCTCTTTCAGAATTTCCCCTTTTTCTTCGGGCAGAGTTTCTGCAAAGTTTAACAATGTATTTCTATATTTATCCCAGATTTTTTTCAATATTCCACCTCTCCTTTTGAATTTTTATAAATTTTTCAGGACAATCTGTGTCTCTGGATAGTTTTTTAAGAATTTCTTCAGCCTTTTTCGTATCGCCTTTTATCTCATAGTATTTCCAGAGATATAATGGTTGGGACTTTGCAATGTTTAGAAGGATATTAAACCATTTGTTAAACTCTCTGGTTTCCTGCCTTCTCTTAAGAAGGAGGAGGAAGAATGTTCCAATTTCCGGGATATTGATATAAATATGGTGATAGAGAAGGAAAGATAAGAGTTTGTGAATTTCTGTGTATGCCTCATCCCATTTCCCTTTCTGGATATTTGATATGGCATAATTCAGGGTTATCTCCTCTTTCAGGTTTTTTCTAATATCTTCTGGAATTTCTGGCAATTCCAATACTTTTCCATTATATATTGAAATCCTATGAAGCGAGGCTATAATCTTATAATAGATGAAATAACGCTCCTTATGCTTTGCCATTTCGGCTGACTCTTTTATTATCTTTATCGCCTCTTTCTCTTCCCCCATAGTCCATAGAATCTTTGCTTTACCAATCCTGCTGAATATGAGTCTTACAGAATTGCCCACTATTTTGCTTTTCTCTTCTTCTTTATTGAACCACTTGAGAGCCTCTTTGTATTTTCCCAGTAAGTATGAGACGATGCCTATACCGTGATATAAAAGTATAACGGATGTGGCAGGCACATCTTTTATTTTTAGTATCTCTTTATCTATCTTGTATGCTTCTTTAATCCTTCCTGTATCCTTCAGAAATTTTGCATATCGCGACATTATATATGCCCTATCCCGTGAAGGTGAAATGTGTGGAATATATGAAGAGACCTCATCAAAGTATTTTTCCGCTTCCCTTATCTTTTTTAATGCATTATAAGCACTGGCAATATGTGTGGTCGAATAATAGAGAGCGTCCCACAACCCCTGTCTTAATGCCTCTTCTCTTTCTATTATGAAATATTTTAACGCCTTTTCCCAATCCCCTTTTCCTGCATAAGATACACCCAAATTGCCAGCAGCAACAGCATATGTGTTTGAATATTTTTTGTTCATAGCCTTCTTTGTCCACTGGATAGATTTCTTATTATCCCCTTTGCTCCAGTGGGTTGTTCCCAGATTAACACATATTTCTGGATATAATCTTGTGCCTCTGGGTGTATTTTTATATGCCTCTTTTAATATCTGTTCAGCCTTTTCAAGATTTCCCAGAATACTATAACCGCCTCCCATCATAGCAAGATATGAATTTTTTAATAAACCTTCTTTTTCAGGGATATTCTCCTCAAATATCTGAATGGCTTTGTGGAATTCTCCCTTTTCAAAATAGTAATAACCATAATAGTATGAAGCCATCTCTGAAGGCAGATATGGGGCATATTTATCAATATATTCCTTACTCTGCTCTATTTTCCCTATGATTCTTAATGCTTTGAAAACATCTTCAAACATATCAATAAATTTCTTTTCCCCCTTATTCAGCAGAGGAAGGATTTTATCGCCAAGTCTAAGGGTATCTTCCCATCTTTCCCTTTTATCGTTGAACGATTTAAGATAAAAGTCCAATGCTTTATGCCTTTTCCCGATACGAAGGTATAAATCACCTGCAATCTCTTCGCATCCAGAAAGGCCTTTGATAATATTTACAAGAGAGTGGGCATCCTTTTGAGATATATTCTTCTTTACTGTGTCGGCAAATAAAGGGTGATAAAGGGATATATTTTTGGGAGTGGATTCTATTAAACCCTTTTTTCTCAAAATAGGGAAGATTTGCTTAAATGGGAATTTTCTTGCAGGAAAGGGTTGTGTAAAAGCAATGAAGTTAATCGCCTTTTTCTCTTCTGGAGTAAGCACGCTATACTTTTCCCTAAAATACTCTTCATAATTTTTTATCTTCCCGCCCTGCATTACAATTTCCTTTGCCCATAGAGGATTGCCTTTTGCCTGATGATAGATTTCTTTAATTTTTTTCTGTGATATATCCGAAGAGATATTATATAGGAGCGAAGAAAATGCCTCTTCCTCCAGCCCCTTCAGAAAAATTGTCTTGCCCGGGATGGATTTACTTGCCTGTTTGGGACGAAGTGTGACAGCAATCATAACAGGGGAGTTTAAGACCAGTGGGAATACTCTTTTTATATATTCCAGTTTTTCCTCTGTCTGGGTATGGAGGTCATCTATCCCGATGAATAATGGAGAAATGTCCAGTATCTTCTTTATTCCATCAATATCCTCATTTGCTTTACCAAATCCCCATATCTTAATCCTCTCCTGTATACCATCCCTTATTTCTTTTAGGTTCCTTCCATATATGGAAATCCAACCGTGTTTTCTTGCCTCATTGCATATATGTTTCAGGAATGTGGTTTTACCAATCCCTGCCTCTCCTTCAATATAAATTATACCCTTAAAATGTTTTTTCAAAAGATGATTGAACTCCTGTATTTCTTTATATCTTCCATAAAATTCCTTTAACTCTGTTTCTCTCTCAAAATATGATATAATATCTTCAACATCTGAAATCCTATGTTCCGGGGAGTATGAGATAAGGGATTTCAGAAGGGGCTTATACTTCCGGGGAACAGCAGGGGAAATTTTTGCCTCCTTTTTACTTTTCATTATATCCAGAAGATTAGAGGTATCAAAGGGCAATGTATTCGTGAGCAGAAAATGAAGAATAACCCCTAAACTGTAAATATCCGCCTTTCTGGTAATTTTTTCTCCTTTTATTGCTTCAGAAGAAGCATAGATAATATGTCCTAAACCTTTAGCCTTTTCTCCATCCTTCACCGCAAGCCCAAAATCAGTGATTTTCACCTCTTTATCTTTAATAAGGATATTGGAGGGGGAAATATCTCCATGCACCCAACCTTTATAATGGATTTCACGGATTGAGGAGAGAATTTTATAAAATATTTCAAGGCGATGGGAAAGTGGGATATCTGAAATGGATTTGGATAAAGAGGATAAGGTTTTTGCAAGGAATGGTTCGTAGGTAGCCCAGTCTCTGGCATATTCTACAGGTTGAAGGATTCTGTAATTCCCAATATCATTTTCTATCTTAAATGACCTCCACAGAAGCGATGTATCATTTGGGACTTTAAGGATAACATCGCCGTCTGCCCAATGGTCTTTTGCATAATATACAGTCGCAGAACTCCCTTTTCCTAATTGGTTTAAGATGGTAAAACGTTCATAATGCATGCTGAAAGATAACATTTTTTTCGTTCAATGTCAAGCAAAAACGGAGTCAGTGTTATATCAGAAATAAAATTTTAGTTAATAGAACGAACTTGATAGGAGAAAGGGAGGGAAAGGATTTAATGAAAAATGAAGATTGCAAAATGCAAAGCGAAAAAGACATCGAGTGATAGATAATATACAATTTCCAATCCATTTAGCTATTTCGCCAATTGGCGAAATACCGAAATGTGTAATCCCTTACCCACTTTTCAGCGGGGTCAGTCATAAAAATTAAAAAACTCAAGAAACATAAGACATCCTCCCTTAATCCCTCCCCTGTCTGCGTGCGGACACGCACAGGTAGATATCAAGGGAGGGAGATAAAGAGGAAAATGCCTATTGAATAAGATTGCCACGCCTTGATAACTCAAGGCTCGCAATGACAACTTTAACACGAGTCACCGTTCACATTCTTTATTATTTTATATAGGAGGGGCTTCCCAGCCCCAACAATTATGCTCATCTCCAATTCACAGGAGTGTCCCCGAAAAAATCCATTTTTTTATTGACAAATGTAAGAAAAATTCTTATTATAAGAATATGAATGGAAGTGAAATTGCATATAGAAAGAGGAGCAGTTGAATTGCCTACTATATTAAGAATTGGGAAGTTCCGCTTTTTCTTTTTTAGTAATAGTAATAAAGGTAAATAACCTCCGCATATTCATATTGAATCAGAGGATAAATATGCAAAGTTCTGGCTTGAGCCTGTTCGTCTTGCAAAATCTATAGGATATAACGCACACGAAATCAATGAAATAAGGAAGATGGTTTTGGAACATAAAAATCTTTTTAAAGAGAGGTGGTATGGATACTT
>WFRC01000250.1 GCA_015486685.1 Caldifarciminota bacterium | reverse complement strand
CATATCCTGTATTATCTATGAAGTATTCAGCAGCAATTACCCCATTTGTATCTTTTATTGTCGCTGTTAATATATCCCCTGTATTGATTATGTCATCTGCATCATTAAGAGATAATTTAATGGTCTTTGGTCCTGAATTATCCAGTACAAGGTCAATAGAATCTTTTGCAATTCTCCCGGCAAAATCCTTGGCAGTAACATATATTCTATATGAACCATCGGGATTTGTATTGCTTGTGCTTATTTGATAGGTAATAGTGTATGTGGAATCTCCATTATCTGTGACATTTTCAGCCCCTGATACATATTGATTATCTATGTTTGAGAAGTCCCCTGTGACTGTATATCCAGTATCATCGAGAAATGCTTTTAGAGTAATTAACTCACCATTTCTATATTTGATATCCGGGTCCTCATCCGTTAAAGAATCCCATACAGGGGCACTATTATCTACATAAAATGTCACTGTCCTTATAGGAGTTTCTATATTTGGACCAACTGCCTTATCAAATGCCTTTGATTGTATTGTGTGACTTCCATCGGTAAGGGTTGCTGTATTAAGAGAATAAAGCCAGGCATTGTAGTTTCCATCACTATTTGGTGAAACTTTCGTCCATAAACCGCCATCTATTGAAATCTGGACAGAATCTACCCCTGAACCTGGTGTTTCATCGTTTGCATTACCATAAACGGTATCAACACCAGTCCATCTTTCTCCTTCAGAAGGTTCAGTAATTGTAGATGTTGGAGGAATTGTATCTTTATATACAAATATGGAATCAATATCAAGATTTCCTGTGGTATAATCTGGAATAATATATGCTCTATCATATCCTTCCAATTTGATTTTATATTCAGCCCCCTGTGGGTCTGATGAAGGTGGAGAAAAATTATAATTCCATATCCTATTTGTTAATGGTCCTGATAGGGTTGCTTTACCAGAAGAGAGTAAAGAATCATTGGCAGTGGCATAAACAAATACATCTACCGAATCAACCCCTGATACATTATCTGTTATATTACCTGTAAGATTTGCATTTCCATTTACCCACCCGAGAGAAGCAGGTTGAGTAAATGTAATATTTGGAGGGGTTGTATCCTTCTTTACCCAGACGCTATCAGTATCAGCATTACCTGTGGTATATAAGGTATCGTATAAAGATTTATCATAGGCAATTACATTAATATTATATTGAGTCCCTTCAGCATCGGTTGCAGGAACATTAAACTTATAAGACCAGTTTGGTAAACTTGAAATATCTGCATGCCCAGAATCAATTACAGTCCCATTTGTATCTATAATCACATCTATGCTATCTATCCCTGAAAGATTATCTGTTGCCGTGCCTGAAACAATTAGAGAATCATGGGCACCTGCACTATCTTCTGGGAAACTTACAGAAACTACTGGTGAAGTTGCATCCTTTTGAACCCAAATCTCTGCCGTATCTGGATTTCCTGTTGTATAAAATGTATCATAAGGAGAATTATCATAAGCAATTGTTTTTATATGATATTGAGTCCCTTCGGCATCGGTTGCAGGGACATTCCAATTATACGACCAATTTCTGGATGTAGATGGTCCTGAAAGGGTTGCTTCCCCGGAAGAGATTATTATACCACTTGTATCTATAATCACATCTATGCTATCTATCCCTGAAAGATTATCTGTCGCCGTGCCATATATATTTTGAGAATTATGCACATATCCATTATTTACAGGGAAGATAATAGAGTTAACAGGGGATGTTGCATCCTTCCGGACAAATATACTATCTGTATCAGCATTTGCAGTGGTATAGTCATTGGTGTCATAAGGGGCATTATCATAGGCTATTACTACAATCTTATATTGTGTTCCTTCGGCATCAGTAGCAGGAACATTAAACTTATATGACCAACTTTTATTGGTTGATGGTCCTGACAGTGTTGCTTTACCAGAAGAAATTATTATACCACTTGTATCTATAATCACATCAATGCTATCAATTCCTGAAAGATTGTCTGTTGCCGTGCCATATATGTTTTGAGAATTATGCACATAACCATTGTTTACAGGGAAAGTAATTGAAACAACAGGAACTGTCTGGTCTAAGTAGATATGAACAGAATCGGTATCCGTTGAGGCAGTGGTATTATCAGTAGCATACATCATAAGGGTATATTGAGTATTATCAACAGGAAGGGTAGAATTGGTATCTGTTATATTGCTATGCCAGTTTTCTGTATCAGAATTAAATGCACCATCATCCGCAACTCCACCAATCCATCCACTATCCCATCCTGAACGGGAAAGTTCAGCATATCCCGTATCCACAGTGGCACCGCCTGCGGCTGTTGAAGTAGCATAACCTATAATCCTTCCCGGGAAATATGCACCATCTCTTGGAGCATTAATTGTGGTAGTTTGTGCATATACAATCACAGGAAGAATCGTCATCAATACAATCAGTAACTTTTTCATATTAAACCTCCTTGTTAATAAGTTAAAAGTGGGAAGTAAAAATGCTGCCCACTATTCATATAAAGCCTCAATCTCATAAGAAGTTATTTATATTTTCCCTCTTTTATGTCCAATGCTTTTATTTTATCCAAATATTCTGCTGATTTCCTGGTATTCCCCAATTTTCTATAATCACCTACCATCCCAAGAAGTGTCAACCTTTCACCTCTCTTATCCCTTGCTGCCTTTCTCATAGAAAGACTCTTCTGATACCAATTTAAAGATTCTTTATATTTCATCTGTTTTTTATATAGATTACCCATATCATAATAAACAATGCCGAGTCCTCTTAAATCCCCAATGTTTAAATATATTACTATAGCCTTTTTATAAAGTTCTTCTGCCTTATCATATTTTTCTGTTATAAAATATAACTTTCCCATATTTGTATAAACATTAGATATTTCTTCTTTATCCCCCATCCTGATATGAATTTCTAAACTTTTATTCAAATATTCAAGTGCCCTATCATAATGTTTCTGTGTTTTATAAAGAAATCCAATGTTATTATAGACAACCGCAATCGCTGAAATATCTCCAGCATTCTCAAGATTCTCAATGCTCTTTTCATAATATTCCAACGCTTTATCGTATTTTCCCCTGTAATAGTTTAACCTTCCTATATTATTATAAATATATCCAATACCTGCCGAATTATTTGCACTATGAAAAGCATTAAGAGAATTTTGATAATATCTAAGGGCTTTATTAAACTTGTTAAAATAAGAGTATATATTTCCTATATTTTTATATGCATATGCTATATCATTTTGTGATTCTGAAGTTCTAAAAAAATCAAGGCTTTTTCTATAGTAGGACAGTGCTTCTTCATATCTACTTAGAGTAGCATACACATTCCCAATTTTATTATAGGTTTTGCCTAAACCTGTTTTATCTCCTGCTTTCTTACATATATCCAGCGCATTATAATACCTTTCTAATGCATCAGGATGTTTTCCCAACCGCATATATACATCTCCAATCATTAGGTATGGCCAATAATCCTTTGGATTTTGCATGATGTATTTTTTACATTTTGCGATGACTTCCTCATTTTTTCCTTCAAGAAAAAGTGCATAAGCTTGTTCTTTAAAACTTTGAGCATTTATTTTGTTAAGTATCCTCCGTTTCTTATTTATTATTTCTTTTGGCTCCTTTTTACTTTTCGTTTCCCTTTGAGAAGATTGCAATTTTCTAAGTTCCTCCTCTAAATGTTTCTTTTCTCTCACAAGTTTCTCTATTTCCCTTTTCATTTCATTATTCTTTAATAGCTCTCTTATTTTATTATTAACATCGTTTTCATCAATCTGCACCTTTGCTTTAACAAAAACTACAATATTACCATTTATTACTCTTACTTCCTTCTTAAGGACTTCTGCCCGTAAAACACCAGCAGAAAGAGTGCGAATTTCATCTCTGGTAAGGATATTATTTTTTACCAGAGATGATGATTCAATATATGTCCCTGCTTTCTCAAGACATAATCTTTTTGCTTTTTGAAGAGCCATTTTCTCTCCATCCAATTTTGTTTCGTCTTCACCAAGCGTATATTTTGCAGTGGCAATAAATGTTTTTACTTCTGCATTCGTAGAGATTGTTATTATCGGCAATAGAAAAAATAAAAATCTATATCTCATATATTCATATTAAGATTTTGGTTTCAAAATAAATATATCCACTCTATCGGTTTTAGATTGTTTACCATACGCTTCATAACTCTCAATCTCTATTTTTTCGGGTAATATATCACTATTTGACACAATCCAATCCTTTACTGCCTGTGCTCTTGCTTTTGACAACCAATCTTTATATGACGCACTCTTCCCACTTCCTGCATACCCACGCACAAGGATTTTTGAATCAGGGAACGATTTCACATCTTCAACGATTTTCTGCAGCAGGGATGAACTATCAGGAACGCTTGTTTCTCCTTTATTAAACTTAATTTCTCCGAGTAATTCATATTTCCATTGCGAATATTTTACTGTTCTGGAACTTCCAATGGGTCTTCTCATTCTAATATTTACTACTGTATATTTATCTGCTTTTACATCAGCTACAACAGCATAGGGTCTATATCCCTCTTTTTCACAAATTATAGTGGCTGCCCCTTTAGGAACCCCCAAAAATTTGAATATCCCCCTTCCGCTGGTCACTTTTGTTTCTTTAATTTCCACTATTTTTACTCTTGCACCTTCAAGAGGTACCCCTGATGCAGCATCAACGACTATTCCACTCACATTTCCTGTAGGATTTGTTTCTCTCTCTTTTCTTACAGGTCCCCTAATAGTTATAGTGCTGACAATTTGATAGTATGGAGGGGCAGCAGGCTTTCCTTCAAATCCTTTCGGAATAACATCCAATGCGTATATTTTGCTCGCTAATTCATATCCTACATCCAATGATACAAAATCCTTATAATGTATGCGCATACCAGCAAAAGGTCTTAAATCCCATTCCATGTTGGTAGTACCAACCTCATAGACCTTTCTATCCGTCAAATCTAAACCAAATGATGCCGCAAAATTCTTAGAAAATGCCAGAGCACCCCCTTTAAAGGTAAATCTTCCTGAATTGAAACCTACATTCACAATAAACCTTAAAGGAAGTGTTAGTAATTCCTTAGAAAGGTCCAGAGTTGCTAATAATAAAATATCGTGTTGTATCCCATTTTGAAACTCCTTTTCACCTGCTGGTAGAGAAAGATTATAATACAAAGAGGTATATCCAATATCTGACTGAAAAAACATACCTTTCGCGCCCAAGGAAACAGACCCTATTCCAGCCCGTTGAAGATATGGTTCTGATATATTTCCTAATAATAAACCTCTACCTACCGTAGATATAAATACTTCCATATATCCGCCAAATGCATAATTTACATACCATCTAACATCTCCACATGTTAATTTAGTTGACTCCCATTGTGTTGTATCATTCGAATAAGGCATAGAAAATGCATCAATTCCTATAGAGGAGGACATAATTGCTCTTCCCTCATAAGATTTTTCACAATCTGCATCAATAAGCCTGAACATTCCCTTGCTACCATATAATGACAGGAAACCAAGAAGTATATTAAGTAGCATTCCTGCCTCCTTTTTCCCTCACCACCTTTGCTTTTTTTTCTTTAACTCCCTCTTTTAATTTCAGATATTGCGTAAGGACAGAACGGATAAAGCGAAGTGCATCCTCTTTTTTTCTGGGATAGATGGGTCTTAATGAGTATAAATAGAAATTACCGCTGAATCTGAAAATAGTATATGGCGGCCATAAAAATGTTACCGCTCCTACAATTAACCAAATAATTGTCCACCATAGGATAAAGTTAGAGAAGAATTGGACTAAGTTAAAAAAAGTTATTATCTTATGTGGATTCTTCCCTAATGTTGCAAGCATTTGACCAACAGAAGCAAAATAATTTCCCCACCAATGACTCTCAAATAGGACAATCGCAATGACGGAGAAATAAATAATCCACCATATACGGCGATGAGTAAGTGGCACATTTACTCCTGCATATTCCATATCTTTTAGAGGATGGAGGTCTGAATACCATGTTTTAAAAACTCTTCTCGCTCTTACCAGAAAGTTGGGAGTCAATATAAATTTTTCTATCCTGTTAGATGCAAATACATCGATAGGTTCTTCCCCTTCTGGTAAACCCATTAATTCAACATCTTTTAACTTTTCCATAATACCTCCTTTTTAAGGTTTAAATCTTCTTTGCATTCAAATAATACCAGGAAGCATCAAACTCATTTGTGGATGAGTTTGTAAGATTATGCTGATAGTCTCCATTCACATCCATTTCATATATCTCATAGTTCCCATCCCTGTTTGTTGTAAATATGATTTTACTACCATCTGGTGAAAATGAAGGGTCAAAGTCCTCAGCAGAATTGTTTGATAGGTTCTGTAAACCTGTTCCATCTGCATTCATTATATATATCTCACGGTTTGTTCCATCTGTATTTCCTAAAGTAAATGCAATCTTTGCCCCATCTGGTGAATATGCAGGATTTCCTTCGTCAAGTGTATCGTTCGTTAATGGTTGAACATTCAAATCAGAAAGTGTTAATGTATATATCTCCCAATCCCCATCTCTATCCGAAATAAATGCAATCTTACTACCATCTGGTGAATATGTAGGTGACCAATCCCTTGCAGAATTATTTGTAAGTCTTTTTACACTTAAATCTGAAAGGTTCATCTCATATATCTCATCATTTCCATCCCTGTTTGATACAAATGCTATTTTAGTGCCATCTGGTGAAATCGCAGGTTGGAAATCACTATATGTATTATCTGTAAGTTTTACCCTTCCGGTTCCATCACTATTCATCTCCATAATCTCCTTATCTCCATCCTCATCCGATACAAATATAATTTTAGAACCATCAGGGGTAAAAATGGGATTATAATCTTCATAGTTATTCTGGGTTATCTGTCTTCTTACAGCATTTTCATAATCTTGAGCATATATCTCCCAGGTGGTTGAGTCAGCATTTCCACTAACAAATATTATCTGCTGAACTTTATTTACTTTAAAACTCAGGGCTGTAGACCAATCGGATACTGCTTCATTTACATCCTTTGCCTGTGCCTTTACCAAATATGTTCCCGTATCTGCATACGAATGATCCATTGAAACAGAATCTCCACTCGCCACATAATTACTCCATAAAGAAGTATCTCCATCTCCCCAATCAAATCTGATTGCTACACTGTCCCCATCAGGGTCTGTAGTTGAAGATGTGAAATTATAAGTAAAATTTACACCTCCATTTGCAGGTCCTGATGGTGTAACAGGAATATCTGGTGGGTTATTTGGAGTATATGTGCCCTCTCCAAGTTTCATTCTATATTCTGCCAATGTAAAATTGATAATAGGAATATCAAATAAGGTAAGAGCGAGTTTCACACCCCCTTTAACTGCAGCCCCGTATTCATAATTAACCTGGGACATAGAAGATGGAATATCTAAATTAAAATAAAGAAAAGGCCTAATATAAAATTCTGGCCCAATTACACTATATAACGAAATATCACCTATTACATCAATATAAGGTGCATCAACCTTTATATAACCAGAAACTGCAGGTAAAATATCATTCAATGTTAATATCGGGGTAATGTTTTTTTCATATACGTTATGCCACGTATCATCGTACCAATCTCCTCCAACTTCTGTATGTTGATCATAGGAAACTACGCAATCCCACTTTGCCTCCGCACCGATGTGTACCTCACTACCTAATTTAATCTTAAATCCTACAGTTAAAACTATAGGTCCTACGGGAATTGCTGCAAGTACTGGAATATCTAATAGTGGAATACTAAAATCATTATCAATAGGTTCACCTTTTAAGCTAAGTCCTACAAAACGAAAACCTTCATTTTCAATTTTTACTAATCGCACCCTTTTAATTTGAAACCATTCTAAATCAAGTTTAAAATCAATAGAAAGGTCTTTACTTACAATTAGCGTGTCTGCCGAAAGTGAAAACGAAGTATTATTTGCTGGATTTTTTATTTCTATTTTAATATTAGGAAATGTCCAGCAAAAACCATATTTCTCAGATTTGGTACTCTTTCCCGGGAAAAATAATGGAGTATCATATTTGAGATGGATATTGTAATTTTTACCTTTAACTGTTGCAGTATAAATAGTGTCTACTGCTTTGAGATTCATCTTCATTTTCTCTTGTGGCTTTACTTGAATAACAGTATCTATATAAGCATCTTCAAAAGCTTCTGTAAACTTAGCAAGGGCTGTTTTAATAATTAATGTATCCCCTCTAACAATAGGTTCAGAAGTTACCTTAACCAAATATCCACTTCCCTCTGTTCCTACAAGAATATCATTTGCTTTATATGTTGGCTTAGCCCCAGAGAATATAAGTTTAAGACTATCAATGTTGGTGGTATCATGATAGATATGAACATTTTTTAATTCCCCTTCTTCTGATGGAAAATGGGTAATATTTGTTGGAAGATAATATCCATTCTCATGAGGTATTTTTTGTTCTTTTTTACATCCAAATATTCCTGTAAAAACTATTAATACTATTAAACTTAACACATTAAAAAAGACTTTTTTCATAATATACCTCCTTTTTAAGGTTTAAATCTTCTTTGCATTCAAATAATACCAGGAAGCATCAAACTCATTTGTGGATGAGTTTGTAAGATTATGCTGATAGTCTCCATTCACATCCATTTCATATATCTCATAGT
>WFRC01000249.1 GCA_015486685.1 Caldifarciminota bacterium | reverse complement strand
TTATATTCAATATCCTGAATGATTTTATCACAAGCACCTTATCAATGAGGTATTTTGTTAAGAAAGGCATAGGAAGTTGAAGCCCTACTGCAAGAAGCATAAAGAAGAATGCAAATAACCCCTTAAGCCAGTATGGACGAAGGAATTTTAGGAAACGGAAAAAAAGGGAAAAATGTCCTTTCTCCATTACCAGAAGAAAAGATACCTGAGTTTTGCGACAATAATTCTATTCTTTAATGCCCAGTTTCCTTCTGTATTATCCCTTTCTTCATTATATGCAAGATAAAACCAGGATTTAGGTCTGAAGTTCCAGCTCAATAAAGCTGAGAAATAATGAATATGTGTATCTGTATTGGGTTCTGCATAAAACCTCAATGATAAATCCTTTGTAATAAAATAATCCATTGAGGGCCTGATAATGTAGGAAATATTCTCAATACTCCTGTCCTCTCTCCACTCAATAGAGACCGTTGGACTGATGGAGACTTCCCACCTTGATAAAGGCCTTATCCTTATATAAAATCTTCCTCCTCCATTTGCCCCAAAATGCCCCCTTCTGTAATTATATTCATAGGAATTATACCAGATGGAAGGATTAATAACCAATGCCCTTCTTGTATCTGTCCAGAACATAAGGGAAAAATTATTATTTCTGTAAAACTTACCCATTTCATAATCGTAATTTATTGCAGGAGAAAAGGAAATCCCATAGTTATTTGTAAAGTTGATACTAATTGTGCTGTTTATTCCATAACCATACCCTGGATCACTTCCTTCTCTACTTACCTCAATTCCCATCCCTGTATGCATATATCTTATAATACCCTTATTATATGTTCTTATTCCTCCATAGATGCTGTATTCCTCATAATCTCTATAAGGTGCATATCCAAAACCATCTATACTAAAGTCTTTGGTTTCTTTCTTTATATCTGAGATAAAAACAAATTTTCTTCCTGAATAGTCATATTTCATCTCACTACCAAAACCTGTTGTATCATTCTTATTTGAAAGGCTGAACAGATAACTTAACTGAGCATTAGAAGACCTGAAACTACCATCAATACCGTAGATTTCGTTCTTATTATTCCTATCTCTTTTCCCTGCATAAATCATACCTGCGGTTGAATTATAAAAAATGCCCCTCTTAACCCTTACACAATAATAATTACTTTTTTCTTCTGTAAGTGTATCTCCATTAGAATCAATGTACTCCTTTTCCCCTGTTAATGCATTCAGAATCCCTACATTCCACCTTCCTAATGTTCCTGTAAATTTTCCACCATATATTATTGGAACCTCTGAACCATCAGGGAGTTTTTTCCCTATCCTCCGTGAATAAAAAGGTCTAATGAAGGATGTAAGTTCAGTGTTGAAATATTCAGACTGCTGCGTGAAAAATGGTCTCTTCTCAGAAAAATATAATTCATATTTTGAAAGGTTTACTTTATATGGGTCTGCCTCTATCTGAGCAAAGTCAGGGAAAAAAGTGAAAGAAACGCCAGCAGAAGAAAGAAAATCCCAGGAAACATCCAGCCCCGTCTGTGGTGTAAATTTATCCTCGTATCTTACTATACCAACAGGGTATACTTCAAGATGAAGCCCCTGAACCTCTGGTTTAATCCCTTCTAATATTCCACATTTTGAAACTCTAATACCTTCATTTCTTTTAACAGGTATCCAAGAGATTCTTTCATGCTTTCTTGGAATTTCTCTAAAGAAGTTTATACCCCATTTGTGAAGATTTCTATTAAATCTTATCGTTCTCATGGGAATTTTCATTTCAACATTATATCCATAATCGGTAATCTTAACAGCTGAATACCAAATACCATCCCAGTCCACGTTTGATTCTCTTCCGTCATGTGAAAGATAATCATCTGTTTGAACATTTTGAGCATTTACAGCAAATTCAAAAGCCTCAGTTTTTTCTCCAAATGGATCTATCATTACCCAAACATTATCACCACAGTCATAGCTGTCTCTTTTTACTATACGGGCATCTATACTCTCAGTATGCGAATCAAAACATTGAAAAGCAATAAAGAGATTACAATTGCTATAGCCGATATATACTTTAGTAGATTCCGACGGAAGCCCACCTTCATTAGGCATCCACTGTGTAAAATTTGTTATTGAATCCATATTATGCCACAAATTTTCAATATTTCCATCTACAATTGGTTCATTTTCTATGTAATGAACAAAAAGTATAGCAGAGTTTATCAAGAAGAAAAAAGATAAGGTAGTCATAAAGTAACCTCACTTTTTAATTTTTTAGTGATTTCCCCATTTACAAAAACTTTCGTAATGATAAAATCTGTATCCTTATTTTTTACAAAAAAAATAAAAACTAAAAGCATATAAATTCTCCTTCATATAACTCCATTATTATCTTTTTTATTTTCTCGCTCAAATTAGTAGAAGAATAACCGTAATCATACCGAAATTTTTTTATTATCTCATTTATAGTAAATCTTCCGTCCATATATTTTAATAGGTTATACATAGAGGATGAACAAATTTTAGCTTTGCCTGTGGAAGGACTAAAGATAATATAAGAAGTTTCTGACAATCTTGCAGTGTTTCCTTCTGAAACTTTGGTTCTAAGGTTTTTGATGTTACTATTATCTGTTCTTTTTGAAGTAGTGATGACTGTGCAATGTTTATTTAAATATTTTTTCAATAATACCATATTATATTTACATTGCTGGAATATAATATCTTTTTTTATCTTAGGTCTAATATTACC
>WFRC01000248.1 GCA_015486685.1 Caldifarciminota bacterium | reverse complement strand
TTTCTGTCGTTGCTCCAATTAAAGTAATAATACCCTTTTCAAGATAGGGTAAAAATGCATCCTGTTGGGATTTATTAAACCTATGAAGTTCATCAATAAATAGGATGGTGCCTCTGCCTTCTTCTAATAATCTTTTCTTTGCCTTTTCTACGATCTCCCTTACATCTTTTACCCCGGAGAGAACTGCACTAAGGGAGATAAAATACTTATTTGTATTATTTGCAATAATATATGCCAATGTGGTTTTCCCTGTTCCTGGTGGTCCCCAGAATAGAATAGAGGGAATATTTTCTGATTTAATAAGTTTTCTTAAAGGTTTCCCCTCTCCTAAAAGATGAGACTGTCCATAAAAATCTTCTAATTTTTTGGGTCTTACCCTTTCGGAGAGGGGAATGTCTTTTATCTTTTTTTCATCCTCTGAGGCAATCAAGGTCTAAATTCTAATTTACTTCCCCATTTATCCAGAGGCTCATATGTTTCTGTATTTGGGTCTTTTGCAAATCTCCTTTTATAAACACCGGTAAGGTATATATGAGGCAATACCTCATAAGATATCTGGAAGGTCAAAAGAGACCTGTCATCAATTCTAATATCATTTGATGTAAACATACATTTATCATACATTACAAGCACAGGTACCCTTCTTCTTCCGAATCTTAGAAAGTTTGGGGCATCTGCCTCCAAATGAATAGAACCAGAAGAATCCACACCCGGATAATATTCATAACTTCCACCCAGCCTTATTTTTCCAATAGCAGAGCCGTAAAGTTCGCCAAATACGCCATTGGCGGATGATGCCTGTTTAAGCGTCTGAAAATAATCTTCTTTTTTTGCCTCATAAAGTGGATTAAAATAGGATGGAATAAATTCTCCACTTATTTTTCTTCTTTCCAGCTTTGCAGAGATATGCAGAATATTCATTATCAGGTTTATATCCGCTCTAACACCATATCCACTGCCGTCCCCATAGCTGATGGCATGTGCCAAGCTGTAATATGGGCCAAAAGAGATAAATGAGGTATTAAGTATGGGTAACCCTGCATCAATTCCCAAGAATTCAATGTGGTTATTTATTGTATCCACTCTCCCATCTCTAATAAATTCCAATCCTACATCAAAATTGCTCAAAATAGGAACATTGGCGATAAATTTAATAGGCCTGATATAAGGCCTGAAACCTATAATCCTTTTAGTGGGAGACGCCAGATGTGAATCTATCAAATCAAATCCTGCCTTTTTCAGGTCTGACCTAAATTCTAATCCTACAATTCGGGTATTCTCATCAATATTATTCGTATAGTTGTCCATAATAAATCCATAACCGAGTGTTAGTTGATTAAGAACTCCCACTCTTGCATAGAATGGAGACCTTTTTCTTCCGAGTCTTAAATATCTGATTTTTCCTACCCAATCTTCAAGAGAGTTCCAATCTTCAGTCCGAAATTTTCCGCGTTGGCTTACTCTGAAATCCAATTTCATACCAATCCCCACGGGTCCAAAACCAAATTCAGGTTGAAGTTCAAAGGAACCCCAGATAGTACCATTCATAGATGAAATGCCCAGTCCACCACCCATGTTAAATGGCGTTTGCGTGGTGTCAATTCCCTGAGCAACCAGGCATAAACTCAGGACAAAAGATACTGCAATAAACTTTTTCATAATACCTCCTTGTTTAATAATAAGTTAGAAGTAGGAAGTGGAAAGTAAAAAATCGTTAAGCGTAAATCGTGAGACGTTAATTGTAAAAACAGCAGAAGAAAGTATACCTTTTATTTCATTTCCTTTCACGATTTACGCCTTACGCTTCACGAGTTTTATCATTTTGCATTAAATATAGTTTTCACTTCCCACTTGTCCGTGTCATTGCGAGTCTGCCAGAGGCAGGCGTGGAAGCCGAAGGCGTGAGTGAGCGATAGCGAATGAACACTCTCATTCAATAGGCAAGCCTCTGCACTCCAAAATTCATCCTTTCTTAATCCCTCCCGTCAAGGGAGGGAAATAAAGAGGAAACTACAAATAAATGACAAAGAACTTGTTCCGTGTTTACTTTTTTCGTTTGTTTCGTTTTTCACGAGTCACCATCACGAACACGTTTGTTGTTTCTTAACCCTATAAACTCAAGAAACTCATCTACTCATTTACTTATC
>WFRC01000247.1 GCA_015486685.1 Caldifarciminota bacterium | reverse complement strand
TACAGGAATACTTAAAGATAATGCAATAAAGAATGTTAGAAACATCGTAAATAGAAAATCCGAAACGGAAGGAATAGAAAAAGCAGAAAAACTGCTGCTAATGAATGGTATCGTTGCCGCAACAAATTTTGACTATGAGCTTTTAAATACTCTTAGAAAAAGGAGTAACAAAATTCACATATTTCAAGGGATTCAATGTGACGAACTGAACGACGCAATTGAACAAAATTTCAAAACCGGGGAAGGTAGCCCATACTTCAGAATTGGAGCTGTAAAGTGTTTTCTCGATGGTTCACTTGGTTCTCAAACAGCCCTTATGGAAGAAAACATATTTAATGGACTGTTAACTACCCCGGAAGAAGAATTTAGAACAATTGTTGAAAAGGCAAACAGAAACGGACTTCAAGTTGCAGTACATGCAATAGGAAGCAAAGCAGTACAAATTGCACTAAAAACGTTTAAAGAAAAAGGGAATCCAGAAATGAGAAATCGAATTGAGCATCTACAATTCATCAATGAAAAGGATATTTCGCTGATAGAAAAAACAGATTTCATAGCATCAATGCAACCTATGCATTTCAGTGAAGACTCAGAGCTTCTTCAAAAATACATTGGAGAATATAAATACGCATATCCGTGGAAAACAGTATTAAATTTAGGCAAAATACTTGCATTCGGGTCTGACGCACCTGTTGTTCCTCCATCTGTAATTAAAGGAATGGAGTGCGCCATACACAGAGAAAACGGAAAAATTAAGCCCGATGATGCAATAACGGCCTATACCGAAGGGGGAGCAAGGGCAAATTTTTATGAGAGATATGGGGGAAGAATTGTAAGAGGGCTAAATGCCGACTTTTCCATACTGAGTAAACCTATCTCGGAAGAATCAAAATTTAAAAATATTAAAACGTATGCAACAATTATTGGAGGGGAAATAAAATGGACAGCGTAGAAATAAAAATCATTGGCTCGATACTTAAAGACAGGTTTCTTCTGTTAAATGCCATCAAAATCGGACTTTCTAAAGATTTATTCGACCAGAACGAACAAAAAGTATTAATCGACTACATAATAAAAAATTACTCCCAGGTTAAAGAAACAACTGACATAGATATGATGAAACTAAATTTAGAAGAACAGAGTATCTATACGAAGAAAATGGAGGAACTTATAGAAGAAAGCTCCACGGTAGAGCCTGTATCATTAGAAGTTTTAATAGGTTACATTGAGGTCTTGAAGCGAAAGAGAGCAGAAAAAGAGCTATTCTCTATAAGTCAAAAAATCAGGGAATATATAGAAAGCAAATACAAAAAGGAAAATCTCACGGAATTTGCAGGAAATATAATTAATGAGATAAGAAATATAATCCAGGGAAGAACTAAAAAAATGATAAAGCCTATAAGGACGCACCTAATTACTTTCCCTAGTGAGATAGAGTCAAGAGATAGCAATACACCCACTATTTTGGGGTATTCAATAGAGCCATACCATTTACTCACTGAAAGCCTCTCAGGGGCAAGACGCGGGTTTTATTACGCACTTGCAGGCGCACCGCGAAGAGGAAAAACGAACTTTATGCTAAAAATAGCCTCGCACATAGCAGACAATGAACGTGTACCCGTGTTATATTATTCTTGGGAACAAACGTCCCGAGTCCTCTTTCTCCGTATCTTTTCACAGGAATCATTAATTCCACCATACCTTTTAGAAACAGGGAACATTATTAATGACCCCAACCTCACGAAACGGTTTAATTCAGGGTACGCCAAAATAGAGAAATATATGAACTATCTGTATCTGATAGAAGGGGGAAGGGAAGATACGGTAAATAAAATTCGTAGCCACGCTTTTTCAGTAATGCAAGAGAACGGTACCGATAAAGTTGTAATAATTATAGATTACCTTCAAAAAATGCCAACAACAATCTTGTATCAAGACCTTGCACAGCAGGTAGACGAAGTTTCTGGAGGGATTGCCAATCTCTCGTTAGAACTGAACTGCCCTATCTTTGCTATATCATCATTTGACAAAGAAGGTGTAAAGTTGGACAGCGGAAACAGCAAAACCCGACCTACTATATTTAATTGTACTGGAGGAGGAGATATAGAGTACGATACGGATGTAGCAATGGTTATAATAAAAGACTTCAAGGATACAAATGCATTAGGGGAAAAGATCAGTAATGCTATAAAAGAGGGCAGGATTGACCCAAACCAAATTCCGCATTTTGAAATACTTGACCTTTATATAGATAAAAATAGAGATGCCCCCTTCGGAGGAAACATAATTATACAGTATCTTTTCCTTATAGAGGATAATAACCTTATAGAATTAGGATACAAAGATTTAGAAGAAAAGCATACGTATGCAAAAGTATCCCAAATTTTTGAATGGATGATGGACAATGGATATCTGATAAATATGAGAGGGAAAAAAGAAGTTTAAGAATTATTTATGCAGGAGGTACCAAAT
>WFRC01000246.1 GCA_015486685.1 Caldifarciminota bacterium | reverse complement strand
GCCCCTTTATATGCTTATCCGGGGGAAGATGAGATGAGAGCCCTTGCAGAGGGTGGACTCAGGATATTAAGGAAGGAAGAAGAGGAGGAAGTTTACTGATGTCTCTTTCTGTCATTATTATGGCAGGTGGCATTGGCAAAAGAATGAAATCTGCGAAGGTAAAGGTGCTTCATCCTCTATTAGGGAAGCCCATTGTCTCATATGTGGTGGAAACAGTAAGGGAACTTTCTCCTGATAGGACTGTCCTTGTCTATGGTAAATCGGGTTCCAATATAAAGAGGTTGTTTTCTGATATAGAATATGCCTTTCAACCCGAACCATTGGGAACGGGTGATGCAGTAAAAAAGGGCATGGAGACACTGGCTGATATTTCAGGTGATGTTATTATTTTGTCAGGCGATGTGCCTCTTTTAAGTGAAGGGACACTCAGAAATCTGATTGATGTGCATCTGTCACAGAATAATACTGTAACAATCCTCACTACAAGGATGAAAAATCCTTATGGATATGGTAGAATTGTAAGGGATGGAGAAAGGATTTTAAGGATTGTAGAAGAGGTGGATGCAGATGATAGTATAAGGGCAATTGACGAAATAAACACAGGTGTCTATATCTTTAAGATTCAGGCATTAAGGGATAGTTTGAATAAATTACAGCCCAATAATAAGCAAAAAGAATATTATTTGACGGATATAATTGGTATACTGAGAGAGCAAGCGTTCAGGATTGGGGGTTATATAGCGGAAGAGAGTGAATGCAAAGGAATAAATACAAGGAAGGACATTTCAGTACTTACAAAAATTTTGCTGATGAGGGTATTTGATAAACTTTATAACAATGGTGTAACCATTGAGATGCCCGATACTACTTATATTGAAAGTGAAGTTGAGATTGGGAAAGATACTGTAATAGAGCCATCCTGTGTGATAAAGGGAAATACGAAAATAGGCAGTGGCGTGGTTATCGGTGCATTTTCTTATCTTGAGGATGCAATAATTACCGATGGGAAGGTAATTCCTCCTTATACCCATATCAAAGGAGAGAATGGCTAAGAGGTCAAAGAAAAAACAAAGAAAGAATTCCGCAGGTATATTCTCGATACTCCTTTTACTTATAATACTTCTGGGCTCAATGCTGTGGCATTTCTTTGTCCCGGCGGTTCCGCATTCTTCCATCAAAATTGCTGTTTTGAATGGGACAGATGTTTCAGGACTTGCAAGAAGGGCAACTGAAATTCTCAGGGATAAGGGGTTTGATGTAATGGAATATGAGAATGCACAAACAAAAATAAACAAAACTATAATTATTGACCATTATTCTTCTGATATGGAATATGGAAGGATTGTGGGTAGGGCAATAGGTTGTAGAAATATTACCACAAAAATTGATTCTTCAAGAATCGTGAAGGTTACCATTATTATTGGAAAAGATTATAGGACATCTATAAAGGGTATAATGAGGAGGGAATTTGTACTCTAAAACATTCGCAAAAAGGATTGCAAAAATTATTCTTGAAAAGAAGGGAGTGGATGTAGATATCTTAAATGTGGGTAAGGTAAGTAATATAGCAAATTATTTTGTTATATGCACAGGTGAATCAGAAACCCATAACAGGGCAATTACGGATACAATCAAGGAAGAGTCCAAAAAAAATGGTATACCTGCTCACCACATTGAAGGGTATGAATATGGGAAATGGATTTTGATAGATTTTGTTGATGTGATTGTTCATATCTTTGTTCGGAAAACAAGGGAGTATTATGCATTAGAACACCTCTGGGGAGATGTTGAGGTAGAGAGTATCACAGAATGATTAAACAGGAAATAAAAAGGGTTATTCAGGAGATTATTGATAAAAGATTTGATATATCCATAAATATAGAAATCACACACCCCAGGGAAGAGAAATTCGGGGATTATACAACAAATTTTGCATTTTCTCTTTCAAAAGGTTTAAAGAAATCACCGATAAAAATATCCACAGATATTGCCCCCTTAATCAAATCTCCATATATAAAAAAGGTTGAAGTAATAAATGGATTTATTAATATTTTTTTATCTAAAGATGCGATATTATCCATTTTAGGGGATGCCGTTGGGGAAAATTACGGGATGTATAAGATAGAGAATAAAGAAAGGGTCCTTGTTGAATTTGTTAGTGCGAATCCGACAGGACCTTTGACAATCCCGAATGCAAGAGCGGCAGCAATTGGAGATGCGCTTGTGAAGATGTTTAATTTCGAAGGTTAT
>WFRC01000245.1 GCA_015486685.1 Caldifarciminota bacterium | reverse complement strand
TTCATCTAATGCCTCTTCTGGTATTTCCTGGCATTATTATATTTATTCTAATTACAAACTGGCAGGAATTTAAGGACCCAAAACTACTTTCTATTGGGATAATGCTTATTCTTATTGCTGTTACCACCTATGGTTATTTAATGATAAGGTCTCGCCTCCATCCGGATATCAATGAAGCAGACCCTGAAAGTTTTAAGGCGTTATGGGCAGTATTTACAAGAAAACAATATGGCCCAATGCACATTTTTCCACGGAAAACTGCTACAGAAACAGGTTATTCACTTATTCCTGCATTCTGGGAACAGTTAAAGGTGTATTTCAAGTATTTTTCCTGGCAGTATATGCCATACCCCAGAGAGTCAGGGGTTACTCCATTTGTATCTGTATTATCTGTGTTTATAACATATATATATACTTTATTAGGCATATTTGGAATGTATACACATTACAAGAAGGATAGAAGAACATTCTGGCTTATGTTTACGACATTTCTATTGACCTCGCTTGGGTTAATAATATATTTGAACCTGAAATTCAGTCCATCTGACCCAAATCCGAAACATCAACCCCACGAGGTAAGAGAAAGGGATTACTTCTTTGCTCCATCTTTCTTTTTCTTTGCATTCTTTGTGGGTATTGCATTCTATGAAATAGGCGAGAGATTAAAAAAGAAGAGAATTCCATATATTGCAAACACCCCTATTGTACTTCTGTTTATCCTTATTCCATTCTTTGGAAATATACACAGTCATGTAAACAGGAGGAATAACTGGATAGCGAATGATTATGGGTATAATATGCTTGCCTCCTGTGACGATAATTCTATAATGTTTACAAATGGAGATAACGATACATTTCCATTATGGTTTGTCCAGGAGGTAAAAAGGTATAAAATATTTAATGCCAAAGAAAAGAAGGGTGTAGTAATTGCAAATCTTTCACTGTTAAATACCAACTGGTTTATAAAACAGTTAAAATGGATGGGGATTCCATTAGATTTTGCGTCTCCATTTGAGCATACGAGGCTCAAAACCCAATGGGCACTTGCGAAACAGACGGGATATAAAAAGGGATTTGAAGATTTTGTGATTGATAACATTTTGCCTTTAAGGGATAAAGAAGGCAAAATCCTTTATGTTAAGGATATTGTAATCAGGGATATAATAGTAAAAAGTCTTGGAAAAACGCCCACATTAGAGGATTTGACTATGCCTGTGGATAGTTTTGTAGAGAAATATGTTTCTTCTGATTTTCACCCTTCAATAAATATATACTTTGCCGTGACCGTATCAAGAGAGAACAGAAGAGGTTATACCCCCCATCTGAGATTAGAAGGTATGGCATACAAATTGATTCAGAAAAAGGGTAATGCGATGGTTGATGTGAAAAAGACAGAAAATTTACTTATGAATAAATATTCATACAGGAGTATATTTGATAAGGGTGTATATAAAGATGAGACTGTTCGAAGGCTGCTTTCTAACTACGGTGCTGTGTTTTTTGCTTTGGGAAGGGCATTAAGGTCTGAGGTAGTCACAGACCAGCAGATTATAAATGCTACGAGAAGTATCCCTTTGACCCCCGATAAAATTAAAATTTTAAAAAGTGCTATTAAGGTTTATGAAAAAGGTATTAGATTTATGGATGACCCTACAATATTTCTGATGGAGTTAAGAGGAATTTATACTCTTCTTGGCCAGGAAAATGCATTTTTACCTGTGTTAAAGCAATGGGCAGATAAAAAACCTTCTGGTGCTATATACAGTATGTTAGGGGGATTATATAAGGATGAAGGGAAGGTCGATGAGGCTATATCCATATATGAAAAGGCAATGAAATTAGATTCCAATGCAGTTGAACCTGTTGCAGGACTTTTAGAAATCTATATCAAGAATAAAAAGGATAGGTTAAATGCAGATATACTGGCAGAAAATTTGATGAAAAATGTGCGTGTTTATGGGAGATTGGTGGGTTATTATGTGTTTGTGAAGGACACTGCAATGGTGAGATATTTACTCTCAAAGTGGATTAAAAGAAATCCGAACGATGTCCAGGCAAAGCAGATACTTAAAAAATATGGAGGAAAATGACCGTGAGGAGTGAAGGAAAATCTTACATTCTACAGCATTGTCATTGCGAGGCTCAATTTATTGAGCCGTGGCAATCTCACAGGGGGAGAAGAAACACAGTTGTAAAGTGTGTGAGAGAGAGTGTTCGCTCATTGCATTCGCTCACATCTTCGGTAAGCATTTTATTTTTTGACTGATGAATGCACTAACACTTCAAAAAGAATTTGACCTGTTTGGCTGCATCCAGTGTGGAAGGTGTACTGGTGGATGCCCTGAATCTGTAA
>WFRC01000244.1 GCA_015486685.1 Caldifarciminota bacterium | reverse complement strand
TCTGTCCAGTCATCACCAATTGCCAATACAAAGTCCCATTTGCTGTCAGAGAGCCATTTTAAGACACCCCTTCCTTTACTTGTTCCAAAATTTTTTATCTCTACAACCTTATTTCCTTCCAGCACCTCAAGGTCAAGATTAATTGTAAGATGTAGTATAGTATCCTTTAATTCTTTTGCTCTAACCTTTGCCAGTTCAGGATTTGCAGTCCTGTAGTGCCATGCAAGTGAAAATTCCTTATCTTCGATAAATGAACCAGGTGTTCTTTCTGCATAATGTTCAAGGATAGGTTTTATCTCTTCTTTCCATTGATTTTCCAGAGGTTCTATCATCTCCCATTTTACCCCCTTTCTCTTAATCCAGACACCATGGTCAGAAATCAAACCCAATTTTAGATGCCTAAACCATTTATCAAGTGTTTCCCTCTTCCTTCCGCTTACAATTACCACTTCATTTTTTGCCTTCTTTGTAAGGGAACGGATTAAGTCTAATAGTTCTATATCAGGTAATGCCTTTTCAGGCCTTTTTACAAAAGGAACGAGGGTTCCATCATAATCCAATAATAAAAGACATCTTTTTGCCTTTACATAATCTTTTAATAGGGATTCCTTCATCTTTTTTGTTAATCTTTTTACATCAAGTTTCCTTTGTATCTCTTTAATATTGGACAGCCTCTCCATAAAATCTTTTGCCCACCTTTCTATATTATAATGTTTTAACCTGTGTTGCATCAACTTATTCCGTTCTATTTGCTCTTCCTCTGTAAGTGTTAGTGCCTCTCTCAGGGCATCTGCCATTTCTTCAATATTATTTGGATTTACAATAATTGCCTCACCCAATTCCTCTGCTGCACCTGCCATTTCGCTCAGGATTAAAACCCCTTTACCATCAGATTTTGTTGCAATAAACTCTTTTGCCATCAGATTCATTCCATCCCGTAATGGGGTAATTAGTGCAATGTCGGCGATTTGATAGAATGCAACAAGCACATTAAATGGCAAAGTGCGGTACATATACCAGATAGGCATCCAGTCAATAGTGCCATATTTTCCGTTAATCCTGCCAACAAGTTCATCTACATCTTTTTTTAGCATTATATATCGTTCTACCTTTGTCCGTGATGGTGCTGTGACCAAAATCATTGTTACTTTTCTCCTATATTCAGAGTTTTTTTCTAAGAATAGGTCATATGCTTGAAGTCTTTCCCTGATGCCCTTTGCATAATCTAATCTATCAATAGAAAGTATAATCTTATTTTTACCTACTTTTTTGCGGTTTTTCTTCGCCATCTTTTGAACATCTAAATTTTCCTTTATTTTTGCAAATCTATTATAATCTATACCCATAGGAAATGCATCCACCATTACTACACGATTGCGTGCTGCAATCTGGAGAAAATTTTGCTCATAACCCAATATTCTCGTTGTGCTTTCTAAAAAACATTTTACATACTCATAAGTATGAAATCCAATCAGGTCTGCTCCCAATAAGCCATTAAGAATTTCTTTACGCCACGGTATCATACTAAATATTTCATAGGATGGAAAGGGAATATGGAGAAAAAAGCCTATTGTAGCATCCGGAAGTTTTTCCCTCAAGATGCCCGGGAGCAGCAGAAAATGATAATCATGAATCCAGATTTTATCCCCGGGCTTTACATATTTGAAAATAACCTCGGCAAATGTCCTATTACCTTTTTTATATGCTTCCCAGAAATTCTTTCTGTATAAGGCATATTCAGTAAAATAGTGAAAAAGCGGCCATATTGTTTTATTGGAAAAGCCTGCGTAGTAATATTCAATTTCATGCTGCGATAGGAATACAGGGTAACAATTGTTTCTTTCCAGTTCTTCCTTAATGAATGCCTTTTCCTGTTCATTTATCTTCTTTGGGGAGATGCCAGGCCATCCCAGCCATATCCCATTATATTTTTTGTAAAAAGAGGCTAATCCTGTTGCTACACCTCCAATGCTTGGTTGAAAACGAATTTTGTCCTTTATCTTTGATACATTAATTGGCAATCTATTTGAAACAATTAGGAGTCTTCCCATATTTTTATTATAACAAGTTATTTTGAATTGTCAAGCCTTTTGTGTTGAGATTAAGGAAAAATTAGTGAATGAGACAAAATAGATGCCAGCAATTCAAGGGAGAAAATATGGGCTCCCATCTACCAGCTAAAGGATGGAGAATGGAGGATGAAGAAATCAGTTCATCGGGGTCAGTCTTGTGAATTGTGAATTTTCATCTTACAGGTTTAGGCCTTAATTTTGACACCTATTCATCTATCAACCTTACTGCATTTCAATTCTTTTTCGTTTCATTATTGCGAAATAGTGGTAAGGGTATTCAATTATTCAAATTTGAAATCCTCAAAAAAACACTTGCAAAAGCAGAGAAAATTTTTTATATTAAAAGTATGAAAAAGAGGGGAAAAGGTAAAAAACAAGCACTGCCCCCACCTACCCAATACTTGAAACAAACTAAAGAGGTTAAAATGATATATTTAAAATTAAGAGTTATGGGTAAGTATATTGCTTTGCTCATATTTGCTGTATTGTTTTTAAATGTTTTATATTCACAAAGAGTAAATTTTAAACAGAAGGCTATAGAGGAATTAAAGAAAAAACATTATACAGAGGCGATCTCACTTCTTAAAAAAGCATCTATTGAAAATCCAGAGGATGCAGAGATTTATTATTATCTTGGGCGCTGGACCCATTATCTTTACTATAATATAGGGCCTCGTAAATATAATGAGGATAAATCTAATAAGATATTAAAATATTTAAATAAAGCAGTGTCTTTAAATCCACATCTTGGAAATGCATATTACTACATTGGTGTAGAGTATGGGATGCGAGGTCATTTTGCAATGATAGATGGTAACATAAAAAAGGCAAGAAAGGAATTTCAAATGGGAAGGGAAAAAGGAGGTTATCCTGATTGGTTAATTGAATATGCTCAAAATATCTTAAAGGCTTGTAAACGCAACGCCATTCTGTTTACGGGTGGTGACGCAGAGGCAAATTCCCTCTGGTATCTTCAACTTGTCAAGGATTATAGAACAGATGTTTCTGTTATCCCTTTAGGACTATTAAACTTTACTCCTTTTGTACTTTTTGCGAAAAAGGGTCTGGATAATTTATTGGCAGGTATTCCTATTAGCAAAACCAATAAACAGATGAAAGACATGCGTCCTATTAAATGGAAGACAAAAGAAATAAAAGTGGCTATCAATAAAATTGATGTGAAAAGATTTAATATCCCAGAGAATATTAATGTGATGAAATGGGAACTGAAACCTGACATATTAAAGGATACATTAGGATTTTTAATGCCGAGCTCTATATATATTCTTGATATAGTTCGCACAAATAAATGGAAAAGGCCTATATATTTTACAATTGGGTCTCCACAAAGTCAAAGGGCAAGCCTTAATTCACATTTGCAGTTATGCGGATTGGTCTACAGGCTTTTCCCTGTGGAAACTGAGAAATATGGGGTTTCTATAAATTTCAAGAAGATTGAATCCATTTTATTAAATCCTGAGAATTATATCTACTTTAAGGATATTAAAGAACATAATATGCCTCGCGTTTCCTTTATATTAAACAATTATCGTGTTATATTAATGGAGATTGCAAAAGATTATCTTGCAAAAGGTAATAAGAAAAAGGCGAAGGATATCCTTTATAAAATGAAAAAATATATGCCAGATGATGTTTTTCCAATTCCTGAAAAACTTATAGAGAATATTCAGAAAACTATAAAAAACGGAGGGTAACGGTTGCTAAGGAACGAGGGTGATAGATTATTTAAGGTTATAGTTTGTAGTCCGCAAACTGAATATTTTCATATTAATGATATCAAGGCACATAATATTAAGGAAAAACCGAATAAGATAAAAGCGAAGCAGCAGCATAATAGATTAAAATTTCTCCTTGAAACTTTTGGCAGTAGAGTGATTGATATACCTGAACTTGCTGAGCATCCAAATTCAGTTTTTACCAGGGATACTGCGATATGTACACCCGATGGATATATTAAGTTGAGAATGGGGTTAGAAACAAGGAAGGGAGAGGAATATTGGATGGCTCAGAATCTTGATGTTATTGGAGAACCCTTATTCGGGAATATTGATTATCCAGGGACTGTAGAAGGGGGAGATGTTATCTTAGGAGGGGCAGTTGCTTTTATCGGCTATTCTCAAAGAACAAATGAGGAAGGTGTTAAACAGATATCCCATATTCTTAAAAGAATGAACTATGAAACAAGAGTGTTTGAGGTGCCGCCACCATATTTGCATTTAGGTGGGGCTATGAGCATAATTGGCAGGGATAGTGTGTTGTGTTGTAAAGATGTATTCCCCCCTGATTTTTTTCATGGATTTAACAAGATTGAAATAAATTGCAATACTTTTATTGGGGGAAATATAATATGTTTGGGAGATAATGAACTAATTGCAGATAGTGCGAATATTCAGAATATTGAAGTACTAAAAAAGGCAGGATATATTGTACATACGATAGATTTGTCCGAATTTGTCAAAGGGACAGGTGGACCTACCTGTCTTATTATGCCTGTAGAACGAAAATAAATTAACCCTTTAACCACAGGTTTTCATAAGATTTTTTATTTAATGGGATAGCATAAGAAAAATACCTCCACACTCCATTGTGGTGCTTAATATAAAAAAGGTCAAAAGGAACATTTTATTTTGTTTTTACAATATCCCCCACAGATATGTTTCCACCCGAAAGAATGTTTGCCTTTGCTACTTTGTTACCCACAAAAGAGGTAACCTGAATCTCGGCACATTTTGTCTCTTCACTACCAAGTGGCAGACCTGTATCGGGGTCTATCAACGCTTCGCCCTTATGATAGACATAAAAGTGTGAACCGACTCTTACCCCTGCATCATTTCCGGGTTTCATATAAACAACATTTCCTGAGACTTTAATGACCTTACCCTGCCATGGAATATTTGACATTGCACGGGATATCTTTGCTGCAACAT
>WFRC01000243.1 GCA_015486685.1 Caldifarciminota bacterium | reverse complement strand
GGCAACATCTGAGCGGTCTGATGCAATTTGGAACAATCCTGCTGGATTATCATTTCATTCAGGGATTGAACTTATGTTTTCTTCTGATTCATCCCTTACATTTACATTCAAAAGAATATCCTACGGATTAAAGTTGAAAGGGGATTCGCTGGATTACATAACGGGTGGGAATTATTTTACATATAAAAATGTGTTTTCTCTGGGGTATGCATATTCATCGCTCAGTAGAAAAAATATCTTAGGTATAATGTATCGCCCATCTTCTTTCTTGTCCATAGGTGCAATAAAAGAACTTCCATCGAAAAAATATCTTACCGGTAAGATTGGTATAGCAATAAAACCTTTTTCAAACAGGATTACCCTGTATTCTGATGCAGAGATAGATTCGGCTGGTAAATTCGCTATAGGTAAAATCGGCGGAGATATTGAACCTTTAGATGGGATTTGCCTTTCACTGGAAAGCGGGATAAAAGAAAAATCTCTTAAGATAGGTCTGCATATCGCATTTTCAGGTAATTTCAGATTTGATGCAAAATATGATACAAATTTAAAGAGAACTGATACCCGTGTAATTCTTTCTTATGAACCATATCCGAGTTTATACAAACCCAGAAACAGGGTAGTTCACCTGACAATTGAAGGAGATTATCCTGAATCACCTGAAAGAACAGGATTTCTGGGGCTTTCCCGTAAACCCACATTCTATAACCTTATTCAGAAGGTTTCGGCAATAGAAAATGATAATGCAGTAAAGACTTTGGTCGTATACTTAAAAGAAAATAGTTTAAGTTATGCACAGATAGAAGAATTAAGAACTGTAATCGATGAAATCCATAAGAAAAAAGAAGTGATATTCTTTGCAAACACATATAGTCTCAAAACACTTTATCTTGCATCAGCAGGGACAAGGATTATTTTACCTCCATCTGGAGAGGTGTTTACTCCGGGGATTTTTCTTGTTAGAGAATTTCTAAAAGGCACACTTGATAAACTTGGCATGGAGGCTCAATTTGGGAGGGTAGGTAAATATAAATCAGCCGTTGAGACATTCACAAGAAAGCATATTTCAACCCCTGACAGCATCCAGTATCAAAAAATTCTTGACACTATTGTGGATGTGATTTTAAGTGGAATATCAAAGGGAAGAGGAATCCCAGAAGATAGTTTAACGAAACTTGTAAATAATATAGGCATCTTTAATGATAGTTCTGCCCTTGCTTCAGGCATAATTGATACAGTGATGTATCAGGATGAGGTGGAAAAATTGTATGGTATTGGGAAATTTTCACTGCCAACAAAACCCATAAGCAGAAGTTTCAGAGAGGATTTGAAACCAAAGATTGCATATATTGCACTGGAAGGGGATATTGTCACAGGGAAAAGTGGAAATTCACCCTTCTCTATACCCCTTTTAGGTGGTAAAACAATGGGAGATGAAACTGTAAGGAAGATGCTAAAATCTATAAGAGAAGATAAATCCATTAAATCTGTTGTAATCAGGGTAAATTCGCCAGGGGGCGATGCGCTTGCTTCAGACTTGATATGGAGAGAAATGAAATTGTTGAAGGATAAGAAACCTGTTGTTGTATCAATGGGAGGTGCTGCTGCATCTGGTGGGTATTATATATCGGCACCTGCAACCAGAATATTTGCAGATAAGATGACGCTCACCGGTTCTATTGGCATATTCGGTGGAAAACTGGTTATGAAGAAATTCTTCGAAAAAATAGGCATTAGTTATGATGTATTAAAATGGGGTAAACATTCAGATGCCCAATTATCTTTTAGACCATATACAGACGAAGAGATGGAAGGATTGAATAGACATCTTAATTATTTTTACAGGAAGTTTACAAGGAAGGTATCATCCGGAAGGAAGATTTTACAGGATTCTGTAAATACAATCGGACAGGGAAGGGTATGGAGTGGGGCTGACGGTAAATATGTAGGGCTTGTAGATAAAAATGGGGGCATTTTAGATGCTCTTAATGAGGCAAAGGCACTTGCAGGGCTTAAAAACTATACTGTGAAGGTATATGGAAAAGGTGGAGGAATATTTGGCACAAAAGATTTGTCTGCTTCTCTTCAAATACTTGAAATGCTTGAAAAACCGTATTTATATTTTTGTCCTGTAAAGATTTCAGAATAAAAGAAAGGGTAAGGTAAAGAAGAGTAAATGAGTTTATTGAGTTGAAAGAAGTGAAAAATGAGAATGTAGGAGGGGCTTCCCAGCCCCGATGAGAAAGGCAGCCGAGAGCAAAAGAAAAGAACGTAAAGCGTAAAGCGTGAGAAAATAGAAGATATTGGATGTTAGATGTTGGATAAAATAAGCGTTGTTTTTACGATTAACGCCTCACGATTTACGCTTAACGATATACTTTCGCATTATTTTTGGCGGAAAGCGGTTGGCGGTAGGCGGTCAGCGTGTTTACTTCCCGGTTTATCTGGGAGTATGGAATGCATTAACCGTATGATAATAGAGTCGGTCATCAAAAATCAAAAATTCACTATTTTACTCTGAGTATCAAAAAGATTAAAGGAAAAGTTAATAGTTTATAACTACCTCCATTTTTTTATTTTCCCTTTGGGCTTTGCATTCACTATTTCTATTCCTTCTTCTACATCAACAGAAGAGGATTTAGAAAATCCAAGAATCTGACTGGGGTATACACTCCTGTG
>WFRC01000242.1 GCA_015486685.1 Caldifarciminota bacterium | reverse complement strand
GTTAATTTATGGGCTATATCTTTATTGAATTCCCCTGCAGCCGCACCGGCCTTCGCAATTGCATCCGTGATTTTTTCAGGCTCAAATTTTACGGTTCGCCCATCTCTCTTTTTAATTCCACTGAACATAAGAAACCTCCTTTCCTAATTTCGTAAAGTGTAAATCGTAATTTGTTAATCTTATAAAGATAGCCGAGAGCCGATGGCCGTTAGCCGTTGGCAAAATGACGCTGACCGCCTACCACTAACCGCTTTCCGCTGATAATAATGCGGAAATACATCGTCAATCGTAATTCGTTAATCGTCAATTGTAGCACCGACATATTTCACCCTCCCTTAGTCCCTCCCGTCAAGGGAGGGAAATAAAGAGGAAGATACCTATTTGGTGAACGCAGAGGCAAGCCTCTGCACTCCAAAATTTCGTTTATTTCGTTGTTTTCGTTGGTCTCGTTCATTTCGTTTGTTTCGTTTATCTCGTTTTTCCTATCACCTTTTGCCTCTTACCCCTTACTGTTTTTTGCTCATTTTCTCTTTTCCCTATATACTCGCTACCCATACCTCGCTACTTCTTTTTCCACTCATCTACTCATTCACTATTTTTTCCTCAACCTTAACCTGTTTTTTTGCCTGTATTCAATACCTTCATCCTCCATTCTTCATTCTTCATTCTCCATCCTTCATCCTTCTTTCCTTTCTTTATTTTCCATACCCCATACCCTATTAACTATACCCTAATATCACTTTTAACTTTCAACCTTCAACTTTTCTATTTATTATATATCAGCGAAAGGTAAAAACTTCTGGGTGCACCGGGATAATTGTTATCTCCTGCATAATAGTTGGATGGAAGAGAGCCAAACCACGCAGAGTATTGCCTATCAAGAAGATTTTTTACATCAAAGGCAATTGTTAATCCATTCATAATTTTACCTTCTATATGTGCATTTAAGATAGGGAATGCAGGAATTACAATCTTACTGGTATCCAATGCTCCATTTAAATTTATAAAAGTAGATGATTTATATCTTTCGTCCATATATCTTGCTGTAATATTTCCCGATATATTTTTTGTAGCATATCCAAGTATAAGATGTCCGGAAATAGGTGGGTAATACATTGCCTTTTTCCATACATCATCGTAAATAGGCATTCCCGACGAATCAGCCCCAATCGCTTCCCTCCTGCGTTCATTCGCCATCAAATAATTTATCCCGCCATTCACAAGAAAATTTTCTATATTTTTCTTATACGATAAATCTACAATATTTGCATTATATTGACTTATATTTTCAGGCTTATAGCTTACCGGGTTAGAAGAAATCATATTTACCACTTCCCGATGGGTAAAAGAGGCATTTACTCCATAGCCCTCAGCACCCACTGTATAAGAATCCGATGTCTCTATACCTAAACTTTCATTCCCATAAAAGGGATAATATAGTTCGTCCATTGTAGGTGCTCTAAATGCCTTTGCAAATGAGAAATATGCCTTTGCATTATCTCCAATTTTATACTTCATTCCAACGGAATATGTAGGGAAAAGCCCAAACTGGGAATTTCTATCAAGCCTAACGCCAAAAAATGGATATACATTTTCCATTTGAGGTGCAAATTCAAATGAGGCATACATATTTGTTCTGTAAGATGAGAATGCACCTGATACAGAATCTGCTGAAGCCCCTAAATAAAGACTGAATGGAGAATATACATTTACTATTTCTCCGCCATATCTGAGGTTATAATATTTAGATTCCCCCCAGAGTTCACTATGAAAAAATGTATAATTGCTCTTATAAAACATTTTTCCTCCAACCATTGTTTTTTCAAATGCCTTTTTGTATGAAAGCGTAGCATTTTTTATTACATCCCGTTCCCAATCATTAGGCGTAGAGGCTGCATAAATACTATCATCCATAGCAGGTCCAGGGACACCAATATGCTTTTGAATGTATTGAGACTTTACATCCAATCCATAGCCTGAAAGATATGTGCCAATGCCTTTCATATTCAATGCACTATTTTCCCTAAAACCATTAGATGTTTTATAAATCGGTAAAACTCCAAATGTAATACCTTTGATACTGTATCCTGAATTGAGCGATGTATAAATGGTATTCCACGACCCATAAGAGGATAAATTTGAATAATCTCCTTTATCTTTTGTGATAATATTTATTATGCCGCCTATGGCATTTGAGCCCTTAAATATACTGCCTGAACCCTTGATTATTTCAATTGATTTTACCATTGATAAAGGTATAGAACTCAAATCAAATGAACCATCAGAAGGGTTGTTCGCAGGCACACCGTCAATAAGTACCAAAGTTTGTGGTGAAGTTCCTCCACCTATCTTTGCAGTTTTCAAGGCGCCGTCATAGCCGTAATCAGAAAAATTAACCCCTGTAGCATACTCAAGTGCCTCTTTCAGGTCTTTTACTCCCCACTTCTGTATCTGTTCCTCAGAGATAATTTCTACATCATAAGGGAGTTCATCCATTC
>WFRC01000241.1 GCA_015486685.1 Caldifarciminota bacterium | reverse complement strand
GTTAATTTATGGGCTATATCTTTATTGAATTCCCCTGCAGCCGCACCGGCCTTCGCAATTGCATCCGTGATTTTTTCAGGCTCAAATTTTACGGTTCGCCCATCTCTCTTTTTAATTCCACTGAACATAAGAAACCTCCTTTCCTAATTTCTAATTTCGTAAAACGTAAATCGTAATTTGTTAATCGTCAATTGTAAAGATACCACTCACCTTAATCCTCTCCCATCAAGGGAGAGGAAAATTAAGGAAGATGCCTATTTGGTGCCCCTCTCTCAATCTCTCCCTCAAGGGAGAGAAGAAAAGAGGAATATCCCCATGGCTGTTGGCGGAAAGCGGTTAGCGGTAAGCGGTCAGCGTTTTCATTTCCTTCAACCTTCAACTTTTCTATTTATTATATATCAGCGAAAGGTAAAAACTTCTGGGTGCACCGGGATAATTGTTATCTCCTGCATAATAGTTGGATGGAAGATAGCCAAACCACGCAGCGTATTGCTTATCAAGAAGATTTTTTATGTCAAAGGCAATTGCCAATCCTTTTATCATTTTACCTTCTATATGGGCATTTAAGATAGGGAATGCAGGAATTACAATCTTACTGGTATCCAATACTCCATTTAAGTTTATAAAGGTAGATGATGTATATCTCTCATCCATATACCTTGCTGTAATATTTCCCGATACATTTTTTGTAGCATATCCAAGTGTAAGATGTCCGGAAATAGGCGGGTAATACATTGCCTTTTCCCATACATCATCATAAATAGGCATTCCCGACGAATCAGCCCCAATCACTTCCCTCCTGCGTTCATTCGCCATCAAATAATTTATCCCGCCATTCACAAGAAAATTTTCTATATTTTTCTTATACGATAAATCTACAATATTTGCATTATATTGACTTATATTTTCAGGTTTATAGCTTACCGGGTTAGAAGAAATCATATTTGCTACTTCTCTGTGAGTAAAAGAAAAACTCACTCCATAACCCTCAACACCCACTGTATAAGAATCCGATGTCTCTATCCCCAAACTCTCATTTCCATAAAAGGGATAATACAGTTCATTCATTGTAGGTGCTCTGAATGCCTTTGCAAATGAGAAATATGCCTTTGCATTATCTCCAATTTTATACTTCATTCCAACGGAATATGTAGGGAAAAGCCCAAACTGGGAATTTTTATCAAGCCTAACACCAAAAAATGGATATACATTTTCCATTTGAGGTGCAAATTCAAATGAGGCATACATATTTGTTCTGTAAGATGAGAATGCACCCGATACAGAATCTGCTGAAGCCCCTAAATAAAGACTGAATGGAGAATATACATTTACTATTTCTCCACCATATCTGAGGTTATAATATTTAGATTCCCCCCAGAGTTCACTATGAAAAAATGTATAATCGCTCTTATAAAACATTTTTCCTCCAACCATTGTTTTTTCAAAGACCTTTTTGTATGAGAGCGTAGCATTTTTTATTATATCCCGTTCCCAATCATTAGGTGTAGAGGCTGCATAAATACTATCATCCGTAGCAGGTCCAGGGACACCAATATGCTTTTGAATGTATTGAGACTTTACATCCAATCCATAGCCTGAAAGATATGTGCCAATGCCTTTCATATTTAATGCACTATTTTCTCTAAACCCATTAGATGCTTTATAAATCGGTAAAATGCCAAATGTAATTCCGCTCAAATTATATCCGAGGTTTAATCCTGCATTGATAGTATTCCAGTTGCCATAAGAAATATTTCCACCCAGACCTTTATCTTTTGTGATAATATTTATTATGCCGCCTATGGCATTTGAGCCCTTAAATATACTACCTGAACCCTTGATTATTTCAATTGATTTTACCATTGATAAAGGTATAGAACTCAAATCAAATGAACCATCAGAAGGGTTGTTCGCAGGTACACCGTCAATAAGTACCAAAGTTTGTGGTGAAGTTCCTCCTCCAATCTTTGCAGTTTTCAAGGCGCCGTCATAGCCGTAATCAGAAAAATTAACCCCTGTAGCATACTCAAGTGCCTCTTTCAGGTCTTTTACTCCCCACTTCTGTATCTGTTCCTCAGAGATAATTTCTACATCATAAGGGAGTTCATCCATTC
>WFRC01000240.1 GCA_015486685.1 Caldifarciminota bacterium | reverse complement strand
GAGACGCATTCACACGGTGAATGCACTCCAGATTCACCCTCCCTTAATCCCTCCCGTCAAGGGAGGGAAATTCCTATTAAGTGGAAACAACGCAGAAGCAAGCTTCTGCACTCCATACTCCCAGATAAGCTGGGAAGTAAGAAGTAGGAAGTGAGAAGTGGGAAGTAAAAAATTCCACCCCCCAATTCCAAAATTATTTGACAGGATTAGCATTCCATAATCTCAAATCTCAAAACCACAACTCAAAAACTCTTAAATTCTCCTGCTACCAGAGATAATCGGGATTAGGAAATCCCTCCTACAACTTCCCATTTATTAGTTCTCACTTCTCAGTTATATCCATACCCTATCTACTATACCCTAATTTTTTTGCCAACGGCTTTCGGCTGCCTTTCTCATTCTTCATTCTCCCTTCTTCATTCTTTTTCCTTTTCTTTGTTCTCTATACCCTACACCTTATCCACTATACCTTGCTTTACGCCTTCACTCCTTCTCTTGCCATAATTGTTTTAATTGCATCTACTACATCAGGGTCGTATAATTTCTTAGAACCGCTGATTATATTTTTCAACACATCCTCTTTTTTGGCGTCTGAGGTTATTCCCTGAGCAACATCCAGCGCTACCTTCAATATCCTTGCACCTATTGGTATATTGTTTCCTTTTAATCCTTCAGGGGTGCCACTGCCGTCAAAATTTTCCTTTGAGGAAGCCAAAATCTTTCTTGCATTCCCCAAAAATTTTATTGGGCTGATTATCTTTTCACTTATGCCTATAAAATCCTGGGCGTCAATGGCTTTTCCGATACCCTGAAGAAGTCCTGCGTATCTTAAACTCCTTATTTCTTCATCAGAAAGAGACATTTCTTTACCCATTTTGGCTGCATATTCAGCGGCAGTTTCAGAAAATTCTTTAATCTTTGGGTCTTTAATTTCCTGTATAATCAATAAAGAGAGTATTGCTTCAAGATAACTTCTTTTCAGGGTATCAAAGAGTATTGCATTATGGAGAGATACAGAAACAGTTGAGCAGAGTGTTCCAAATGTTTTTTTTATCTTTTCTATATCTTCCTGAGTTTTTATGCACATAACGCCTAATACTTCATTTCCAACTTTTAGTGTATTGCATAGATAACCATCTTTTGTTTTCCACGGTTCAATTTCTTCAATTCTCCCGAATTTTTTGCTTCCTGCTTTTACCTCTTTCCCCACAGTTAGATCGTCTTTTCCATAAACACTTTTTATTGTAAGGTTGCCTGTATCCTTATTATATAGGAAAAGACTGGAAAATTTAGAGTCAAGTGCAAATGATGCCATCTCAGGGATGGTATCAATAATTTCTTTTGAGTCTATCAATTCAGAAAGTTTTCGGGAGACTTTATATAATCTGGACATTTCTTCAAGTTTGTTCGCAAGTTCTTTGTCAACAAGCGCCTTCTTTTCTTGCAGACTTTTGTTTGCCTCTTCTAATTGTTCATTTACCTCTGATAATTCCTGGAGGAGAATTTTCCTTTCCTGAACCAGGTTTCTTCTTTCTAGTGCATTTTTAACAACTGTTTTTAATTGTTCTGAGGAATCAAATGGTTTATTTATATAGTCATAGGCGCCCTCTCTTACAGCCGACACAGCGGTTTCGAGTGATGCAAAGCCTGTCATCATTATCACCTGTGTATTTTCGTCAATCTCTTTTATCTTTTTCAAAACCTCTATACCTGAAATGTCAGGAAGTTTTATATCCAGTAAAATAACATCGGGAAACATTGCCTCTGTTTTTTTAATCCCATCTTTTCCTGTATTCGCTATTTCAATCTTTGGTGGTTCTTCTTCATCTAATTCTTCAAGGATTTTTGCAACAAATTGGGCAAGTGTCTCTTCATCATCAACGATAAGAATTTTTTTTTCACTCACAGTAATGCCTCCTCTCTGTATACAGGAAGTTCAATGTAAAATTTTGTGCCCTCCTGGTATTTACTATCTACTTTAATAGTGCCTTTATGCTCAGCAATTATTCTTTGTGTAATAGAAAGCCCAAGCCCTATTCCTTTCTGTTTGGTGGTAAAGAATGGATTAAATATTTTTGGCAAAACATCAGAAGGTATACCAACACCATTATCTTTAATACCTATTATAATTTTACTTCCCTTTTTATCCAGAGAGATATCAATTTTACCCCTTTTTTCTGGAAGAGATTCAATAGCGTTTGATAGAATGTTTGTGAATACTTCTTCTAATTGGTCTTCATCGCCTGTAATGTATGGCAATCCCTCTCCTGCCTGTATATTTACTTCAATATGTTTTTTCTGGATACTGTCTTTCATAATTGATAATGCCTTATTTAATGGATGCGATATATTTAATCTGATAGGTCTTACAGGTGGTCTTCTTGCGTAGCTTATCATATCGTTGACGATTCTTTCAACCCTCACGATTTCACTCAATATCATATTTATATACTCTAAATCCCCTGAATTTTCACTGAATTTCTTTTTGATAAATTCCATACCTGTTTTGACTGCTGCAAGGGGATTTCTGATTTCGTGAGCCATACCAGCAGCCATCTCACCCAATACGGCAAGGGTATCTACCCTTCTTAATCTTTTTTCCATCTCTTTTATTTTTGTCAGGTCTTTGAGGATTAGGAGCCCCCCAGATAATTTATTTTCCTGGTATATAGGCGAAGCGCTAAATCCAATAGGGATTTTTTCTCTTTTTTTCGTGTTGGCAAAGATTTCTCTCCTATGGAGTTCTTTCCCATCCTTTATTACAGATTGTATTAAAGACTTACCTTCTGTGCCAAATAGATATTCTGTGCCTTCTCCAATAACCTCTTTTCTATGATGGGAAAGCATCTTTAAGGCGAATTTATTTATTCTTTCAATTTTTCCCTGTGTGTTTATAAGCACAACACCACTTGGGATACCTTCAAAAATTGCATCAGTCATTATTTGCTGCTTTGCCCTGGTTGATTTTTTTTCATTCTTTCCTAAAATGGTGCCAAAAAATAGGCCGAGGGTTTCAAGAAATCGGACTTCTTCCGGTGAAAATCCTTTAACGATGTCTTTTCCTATATCAATAATTCCATATATTTTATTATCCCGTATAATGGGGACACATACCTCAGAATTGATACCTTTAATACCTTCAAGATATAGTTTACTCCTTTTTGTATTGTTTACAAGGATAGTTTTTTTCCTCTTGAATGCAGTGGTAATGAGAGATGTACTCTTTATATTTAGAACCTTATTTTTTGGAGGTCCGATGCCTTCCCTTTTGTCATATATTTTTACCATAAGTTTATCGTCATCTTCCAATAGAATGGCTATATATGCAAAATTTCCGCTTCTACGAAGTTGTGCTAAATAAGGTTTAATATCTTTTCTTTCAAAGCCTTTTGAGAGAATAAAGTTCCCAATTGTAAGAACACTGTTGGACATTAAAGCATTATTTTTTATCTGGTTGAGCGATTTTATCTCCTCAAGATAAATCTGTATAAGGGATGCAATTTCCTTAAAAGATGCTGTATCTATTACATCGTTTGCAAATAAAACGCCAGAAATGTTTTCAGAGATATGTAGTGGCACAAAGAAGAAATCTTTTATCCATCTTTCTTTACCCCTTTTTATGACACTATAAATTTTGTCTTTGATGTCCTGTAACCTTATATCAGACAGATAGACTTCATTCCCATCGTCTTTAATGTATATACCGGGGATTTTATATTTCAACTGATTTTTTAATATATTCAGGATATTAGAAGATATATCAAAATAATCCTTAAACTTTTCTTTTTCCCCGGATAATTCCATAAACGACTTGATATTCCAGAGTCTTTTTCTTTCAATAATTTCCTCTATAATATTTGTTAACACCTTTATTGCAGTTTTGTGGGAGTTTTTATATCCTTCCCTTTCATAGAGATTTAATGTAATTACCCCTAATTTTTCTCCCGATATTAACAGGGGGGAGGATATAATTGTTCCGTCCTTTGGAATGCCTCTGATGCGTTTTATCCTTTTATCCTTTCCTGTATCTTGATGATATTCAATTTTCCCTGATTGAAATGCAATGCCAGAAAGTCCTTCTGTGTCCTTGATTTTGAATCCCTTGTGGTCAAATAATTCGCCTGCACCACTTACAACATTTAGATAATTTTTTCTATGGGCGAATATAAGTGTTTTCTCTGCATTAAATATTTCATTTGTTTTCTTTGCAATTTTATCCATTATTTCCGTTTCGCTCTCAGAAATATCTATATTATTATAAAAAGAAATGATGTCTGATGTCTCTTTTTCTCCTATGCGCTCCCTTCGTGATACGATATCTTTTAAGAAAGAAGAGGTTAATATATTAGAAAGTGAGCGATAAAATTCCTTCTCATCCTCTTCCATTTTGTGTAAATGCTTAAAACTTAAGAGTAGTCCCAGGATGAAATTCCCCTCTTCATCCCATACAGGCACAATATAAAAACTGACTGTATCTTTTGAATAAAGATATTTTTTAAGTCCGTAGAAATTATTAATGTTGTGAATCTCAAATATTCCTTTGCTACGCATTCTTTTTAAGAGTATTTCCATTACTTTGCTGTTTCTCTTAAACTGGGTTTTTTCCGGGAATTTTGTAATGCCAAGCCCCTCTGAGGCATAAACATATAAATCTCCTTTGTTGTCAAAACCTACAACACTTACGATATCTACACCAAAGGATTTTAAACTATTTACTATGTATGAATAGATTTCCCCCTTTTTATTTTTCATTGCCATTTGGGATACATTAAAGAGGATATTGGTCTCCTTATATTTTCTTTCAATCTGGGTGTATAATCTATTTCTTTCAAGTGCTGATTGTATAATATTTGCAAAACTGAGCATCATCTTCAAATCATCATCTGTAAAATAACCTTTTGCCGTTCTGCTCAGGAGAATTACCCCTGTTACCTCTTTATTTAAGGTTAAAGGGACAGAAAGTAGAGACTCGCGAACATTAACAGGTGTTCCAGGAATGTGTTTTCCCCTGGGGTCATTAACAGCATCATTTGTATAGTCCGGGATGCCTGATGATGCTGTCCAACCTGTGAATCCTTCACCAACATTTAGTGTTATTTTCATTATTTCTTTTGAATCTTGACCTAATGCTGTAACAGGAACCAGGATGTCGCCTCTCTTGATAAAAATGGTTACCCTATCTATCTTCATAAGGTTATATATTCTCTCTGCCAATTCTTCGAATATCTCATTTTCATTTTTCAGGGATAATAGTTTTCCGTAAACCTGAATGAGGGCATTCAGAAAAGAGATATAGCGTGTTTGCTGTTTATAGAGCAAAATTCTGTCATAAGCAAAGGCAATATAATTGGAAACACTGTCTAATACAGGGATAAAATCCTTGTCAATAGTTTTTGGGAAATACATTCTCACCAGTTCCCTGTTGCTCAGATACCCCTTTATTAAAATTTCTCTCGTCTTTACCTTCCCTGAGTAATAGACTTTTTCCCACTGCCTTTCTTCCATATCAAATAAATCAATACCGACAAATTCCATATTTAGCCTTTTTTTGACCTTTTTCCCAATTTCCCTTATTATAAGATTTATATCAAAACCCTGTGTGGATATACTCACTGCTTCATAGAGAATTCTTGCCTTTTTTTCTTCCTGTTGAAAATTCATCCTTTCTGTTATATTCTCAAAATACAGGATTACACCTTTTACCCTTTTACTTATTTTATAAGGGAATATCTCGATCCTGTAATAATATTTTTTAATATTATAGATTTCCTTTTCTATCCCAATATTACCTTCAACTACATTAATAATCTTATTAAGTAATGATTTTAATGCGGGGACTTCCTGTATAAAATCTTTTCCAATACTCTTGTCAGAAATTCCCAATATCCTTTTTGCTGCGGGATTGAGCCTGACAATCTTGACTGTTTTATCCAATAAAATTATACCTGCATCAATTGTATCAATTACCTTTTTTGCATATTCTTCTACATACTCTACCCTTTTTTCCACCATAGCTGAGGCCCTTCTATCCTGAAAAACAAAGAGTGTATTTTCTTTGAGTGAAATTACAGTGCAGTCAACAGGGATATATTCGCCTTTCTGTCCTAATATTCTTGTTGGGAATGCCTTAAATGTTATCTGAGACTGTACCTTTGTTACCTTTTTCATATCCTCTGGCGGGAGGAAGTCAAATATTAAAGATTTTTCTTTTGGTTTTTTATCATAATGGGTAAGACTTAAAAAGGGGGTATTCATCTTCAGACAATTTCCTTTTGTATCTGCAATAATTGCAGGAAGTTCTATATTTGAAAAAATTTTTTCAATATCCATCTTTATTCCCCAATAATTTTGGATAACCTTTTCTGAACATCTTTGAATTCGGGATTTATTGCAGCAGTCTTTTCGTAATTGGATTTTGCATCAGCGTATTGATGGATACTCTCATAGACCATACCTAAGAGGTAATATATTTCAGGGTCTTCAGGAGTAAGTTTGGAAGCAGAGGTGAGAGATTTTATTGCTTCATCATATTGTTTGCTCAGGAGATAGAACCTTCCCATTTCCTTTAAGTCTTCAGGTATATTATTATCTTCTAAATGCTTTTCCATATTTTTCAAGATTTTCATAACTCCCAATTAATACCATAATATCACCTTTAATAATAGATTCGTCAGGCGAGGGTGAGAGTAAAACAATCTCTTTAATTTGTGTTTCCCCATTTTTGTCCACAACGGGGTTTGACCTCTTTATTGCAATTAGTGTTATACCGTATTTTCTGCGTAAATCAACCTCTTTAATGGTTTTATTCTCAAAGGATTTTGGTGCTACAATCTCCATCAATCCATAGTCCGTTGAAAATTCAAGATATTCGAATATAGATGGATTCGTTAATTGTTGAACCAATTTAATAGCTATATCCCTCTCGGGAAATATAACCCTATCAGCACCTATTTTTTTCAGCACCTTTCCCTGATTAGGCGATGTTGCTTTGGCAACTATATATTTTACACCTATTTCTTTTAAGTTCATAGTTATCACAATACTTGCGGCTACATCTTTACCAACACTCACTATTGCGATATCTATATTTTCAGCCCCTGCATCTCTCAAAGCCTTTTCATCAGTAGCATCGCATATTACTGTATGGGCAACAAATTCAGATGCAATATTTACCCTTTCCTGGTCTGAGTCTATGGCAAGCACATTGAACTTTTTTTCCGAAAGTTCCATTGCCACTGTCATACCAAATGAACCCAGTCCAAAAATTCCAAACTGTTTCATCTCTCAACCCACCAGTAGTTTTGCATCGGGATATTGGAAACTTTCTGAACGCTCTTTATTGATAAATGCTGCCAT
>WFRC01000239.1 GCA_015486685.1 Caldifarciminota bacterium | reverse complement strand
TCCTATATCCAAAGCAAATGAAGGTTTTTTCTTAAACATTTTCCTCCTTTGTTGAAGTTTTATTACAGATTATAAAAAAAATGATGTATTTGTCAAGTTTTTTTTTAAAAAAATTTGCTTTTTTTTAAAATTTTTATATAAAATAGCAATGAAATATATAATTTTTGAAGAAAAATGGGGCGATTTTTATCCTGTAACCCTGACAAGAGGAGTATTTGACATCCTTTTTGGAATGTTCAACCAGAAGGAAAGGGCAGAGAGAGAATTTGGTGCCCTTTTTGAGAATTGGACTGAAAGGGATTATATAGAAAAATGCATACTTCCGGATGAAGAAACACTATTCTTAAATGCACGCGCACATATATGGGATATAAAAGAAAAAATTAAAGAAAAGGGTATTTACAAATCAGGGAATGAGATTATTGCAGTATATGGCAAAGGAATAACACCAGAATATATCCCTGAAAATGTAAAGATATTTTACATTGATGTGCCTGTATTTAATAACATATTTGATATTCTAAAATTTAATCAAAAGGCTATAAAACTGGATATTTCCAGATATTGCGACATTAAACAGAAAAAAAATCCACCAAATATTCATTCAATTAACCCTGATGAAATATTCATTTCAGAGAATGCAAAAATCTATGGTAATATCACTATTGATGCAAGTAACGGTCCTATCCTTATTGAAAAAAATGTCACAATAGAACCATATACTTACCTTAAAGGTCCACTTTTTATAGGTAAAAACAGTTTAATCAAGGCATACGCAAGAATTTCAAAATCATCCATAGGCAAGGTATCAAAGGTATCAGGCGAAATTGAAGAGAGTATAATTCAGGGATATTCAAATAAACAACATTATGGATTTTTAGGGCATTCATATCTGGGAGAGTGGGTAAATTTAGGAGCAGGTACAACGAATAGCGATTTGAAAAATAATTATTCCCCTGTGTCCGTAAATATTTCCGGGAAAAAGTTAAATACAGGACTTCAATTCCTGGGCTCAATCATTGGAGACCATACAAAAACAGGTATCGGAACAATATTAAATACAGGCACAATAATTGGTGTTTCCTGTAATATATTTGGAGAAGGATTTCCACCAAAGTATATCCCTTCATTCTCCTGGGGCGGTGCATCAGGATTTAAGACCTATAACATGGAAAAAGCAATAAAAACCGCCGAGATTGTTATGGGAAGAAGGAACATAAAAATGGATAAAAAATATCGGGATATGATGAAAAGAATATATGAAATGACAAAAGAAGAGAGGAATACAATAATTGCCAGCAAAGATATGGGACATAGTTAAATGCAAAATGAAAAATGCAAAGTGCAAAATGATAAAGACAGCCGTAGAATGGTGATACGGATTAGGGTATAGTTAAATGTGAAATGTGAAAGGTAAAATGAAAAATTAACGAAATGAACGAAACCAACGAGATAAACGAGACAAACGAGACAAACTATGAAAATTACGCGATTTGAAGACCTTGAGTGCTGGCAGGAGGCAAGGAAATTGACAAAAATGGTATACGATGTAATCAAGAAAGATAATAAATTTCAGAAAGACCTGCGACTTCGTGGCCAAATCCAATCATCTTCTGGTTCAGTAATGGCAAATATAGCGGAAGGTTTTATCCGATATTCAAACAAAGAGTTTTTACAATTTCTCTTTATTGCAATGGCATCTGCATCCGAAGTGCAAAGTCACCTATACATTGCTTTAGACCAGGGATATATAAATAAAAAAGAATTTAACAAAATATATGACCAGGCTGACAAAACAGCCCGAATGATTTCCAATCTCATAAAATACCTTCGCACGAAAACAACGAAACCAACGAAACAAACCAAATGAACGAGACAAACGAAATCAACGAGATAAACGAGACTATGAGATTAAAAATAGGTATTATTGGAGCAACAGGACTCGTAGGACAGACTCTATTTCGGGTTTTAGAGGAAAGGAATATTTCTATATCTAAAATTTTCCCATATTCCTTTAAGCCTAAAGGTAAAAGTATAATATTTAAGGGAATGAAAATTCCTGTAAAAAAAATGGGTGAAATACCAGAGGTAGATGTAGCATTCTTCTCAGCTGGGGAGGAAATATCCCTAAAATTTGCCCCTGAATTTGTCAAAAATGGAGCCCTTGTAATAGATAACTCTACGGCATTCCGAATGGATA
>WFRC01000238.1 GCA_015486685.1 Caldifarciminota bacterium | reverse complement strand
GGTGGAATAAAATTAAATTCAAAAGAATCCTTCGGTGTGTAGATGTTTCCTGTATAAATAGGGTATGAAGGCGGTAATTTAACATTTATTGGTGCATTTGAATAGGAACTATATGTTGTATCTTTGTCCTTTTCCCTTATGAGAAACTCTCCTGATATAGTATCTTCTGAATATGCCCCATTGAGTGAAAAAATTTTCCCACCGATAATTGAATCATCAGATGATACGGATATATTTGTGGTATCAAAAGAAAATGGAAGCCCGGGGTCTCCAAAGAATGTATAGGTGGGACTGTATGAAGTGGCGTTTTTTGCCGCTGTAATTAATTCTCCAATGGTATTATATTGGAATAACCTTTGTGCTAAACTGCGTCCGAGATTATAATTTTGAGAAGAATATGTTCCCCTTGTTGCTGCAAGGGATGCGATATTACCTCCATTGTGATTTGTTACCATTTCATCTGCCATACATCTGTAATCTGGTCTGTCATAATACCCTGCATCACAGGTGCCAAAATAGAAGAAGGGCATTTTATAGAGATTATTGATATTTACCAGGTCTGGATTTCTTAAAACATTTTCATCTGCCAACTGCATACTATTCCCATGCCCGTAAAAAATAGTGAATATAGCACCTTCATTTAACAATTTTATCAATCTTTCTCTCATATCAGGTTTGTCATGCCCTGTATAAGCAGAAAAAATCAGATATACCTTATTTTTAATCATCCATTCAGGCAGGGTTGAAGATACTATTTCCATCTGGGTAGTATGTCCAATCTCTGTATGCCCCCCGGCGTGATTTTCATCGTCTGCAACAAGTATAGATTTCATTCTCCATATACCTGATGATTGTTCCCATTCCTCAATTTTATCTACAATATCCCTTGCATCATTGGCGTTGTCTACATTTATTCTTCCAATAGGAATATCGGGTTTATTATCGCCTCCAAAATCTACATACCAATCGTCCCAGTTTGGGTTGGCAGTTAGAAGCCCGTAAAAATTCACGCTTGCGCCTTCACTATGTAAAGGAATCAAGTCTGTCGGGGGTTTATATCCAAAATGATTTTTGCTGTCATAAGTGCCCCTTCCGAATAGAAGAATGAATGATGGTGCTGGATTGTAATTTACAGAGGCATAATAGATAAACCTTTTTATTGCTACAGGGTCCTTTATACCAAATGAAAAATTATTATATATATCATCTACGGTAATGACATCTACTGTCGGATGAGTGTAGCCTTTTAGGTGTGAGCTCCTCCATTCACCAAGCATATCTGCATATTTTTTTAATAGGGGATGCGTAATAATAAGATAGTTACTTCCTCCTTCCCTGAGATTATATGGACTCACATATTCTATGGAAACGGGTTTCATTATGCTTTTCGCAATATAAACTGTTGCAGGTCCATTAACAGAAAATTTCAAACTGTCATTCTCTACTGATTTATTGATTTTTTGGGGAACAAATGGATTGGTAATATCATATACCTCGGGTGTAATATTCTTACAAACTAATGAAATGTTTGCCGTATCATCAGAGGCAACAGTAAATCTAATATTACCTGCATTGAGATTTATTTGCCTGTTATATACTACCTCTGCCCAATCAAAAAAGCAGGTATCTCCTCCCAGAAGTTTAACTGTCAATTCTCCGCCGCTTAAATTTAACATTGTATCAAGCATTATTGGTATAACATCGCTGTGATGTGTAAATATGAAATCAACAGAGTCATTAGGTGTTTTCAATCGAATATGGTGTTGTTTATATGTAGGGAAATAAATTGCCAACCTCACTTTACCTGTATCGCTCACAGCATCAGGTATTTGAATGGGAATATTAAGGATGGTATCCTGCTCTGCTGCACTCAGATATTTCCATACCCATCCCAGACCTGAACCGGCAGGACATAGTGAATCCTGCTCAAGATGGATGGTATCCTGAAATGAATTTTTGCTTGTACCTGGTTCACCTGCTTCATTTTCCATCTGCAATGCCTCTTTTCCCCATGTGAGCCAGTAAACATTTGTATCTGTAAATGGGTTATAATAAAGGTTTAGCCCATTACTATTATTTTTTGAAAACCCTGAAAGTGCGGTGCCATAAAACAGCAGATACTCACCTTGTTCAAAAACGCTATTGTTATTACCTGAAAAATCACTGCCCACCCTGTATGGAATAGAATCAGGGATATTCTCCACAGAATCATTATTCCAGGAGAAGATATGTGAGCCTCCATTGTAAAGGGCAATGGAATGCGGGTCAATCTCTTCCGGTATTACACCTGCCAGTCTTAAATCATCATAGGTAATCTTGTAGATACCTGATTTCACAATCTTTATTTTTAACCAGTTAGGATTAAATGATTTTCCACCTGGATTTTTTGCTTTAGCCCTTTTCTTTACCCATTCGGGATTCAAAAAATTTAATTCTTCGGTCTTTATATTATCAGGAATCCAGCCCCAATCCTTTCCTGGAAATTTTATCTTGATGGATATACCTTTTCTGTATTCAATATTTTTGCCTGTAAAAGTAAATGGGAAAATAAAAATTTGCGCATATTTTGCCCCAAAAAAATTGAATTTTTTTGAAACTATTATTGGGGGAGAATATTTATAATAATTCAGTCCCTTTATTTTTCTTCCATAAATGTCAGGGATTGGCAAGGGCAGTCCTGGTATATTTTCTATTTCATTATAAGATGCTGTAATGTGTATATCTCCATCTGTGGGATAAAATACATTTACAATCTTGTAAGGTAGCATTGGCATACCAGGGGTTGAATCACAGGAGGCATCCCGAAAGGATATATATTTATAACCATCAATTTTTTCTATCTTTATCCTATCAGGCGTATATTTAATAAATATCTGGCTCTGGCTATTTTCTTTAACTTGAAACGATAAAAATATAAGAAAGATTATCATTCGTTATCTAATCTTTCTGCCTTTTCGATAAGCATTATAGGTATATCATCCTTGATAGGGTATGCCAATTTACAGTGATGACAAATAAGTTTATTATTCTTTTTGTCATATTCCAGTCCACCTTTACATTTTGGGCATACAAGGATTTCCAATAATTTTTTATCCAGCATATTACCTCCTTTGGTTAATAATGGTATTAAAAAAACAAAAGCCACAACCACGTAATATTACAAATGATAAATGCAGTT
>WFRC01000237.1 GCA_015486685.1 Caldifarciminota bacterium | reverse complement strand
CTCTCCACATTCGTTGAGTATGAGACCTATTGTTATCTCCGATGACAAAACAATCAAGATAAAATCCCTTAATGATGCAATGGTTGTTTCAGATGGACAGAGAAAGATTTCTATAAAGAGCGGTACAGAAGTGAATATAAAGTCGGCGGCATTCTCCTTTAAACTTATTCGGATTGGGAAAAGAAACTTTTATGAGATTATAAGGGACAAATTAGGCTGGGGAAGAGGAAACAAAAGGTAAAAATCCCCTCCCTGACTACTCCCATCTTTGACAATTTTTCTTATCAAATCTTGATGGGTGTCGGACCTTTACCTGGTTTGTTTCACTTCATACTTATTTCTTATTCTTGCTGGAACGAAGTATCCATCAACCCCCAAATGGGGGTCAGGCATTGACAATTGACAATTGGTGCTTCGGGGATGTTAGGTTTTGTCAAGACTTTTTCAGCAACCTCTTAGCTTACCCATATCTAACCTCTTATCTGGATAGTTGATATTAGTGTATGAACTGCATGACAACCTGGACAACGATACCTCTTTATCCACAAAGATTCATTATACCCATCAAAATACCTCTTTACATAACCATGCCCCTATAACCTCTTACTTTCACAAACAGAGCACCTTGCAGGCTTCTTCCAGAAATATTTCTTCCCTGCCTCATTTAATTCCTTGACATTTGCATTAATATATATTACCATTATGTGACATTTATATTTTTTGTATTATCATTGGGATAACCGGGAGAAATATTCTCTCGGCTATCCTTTTTATTTGTTTACTTTAATATGAGAAATTACAAGAGTATACAGAATATTTTGAAAATTTCAACTGATTTTTAACAGAATAATGTGAGAAATAACAAGTAATCACATTCTCGGACAGACTCTTGACAGAAATATAAAATTTTTTATAATAAGATATGGAAGAAGGAGAAAAAGAAAAAAACAAGCACCGCCGCCAATCGCTGATAATAAAGTAATAAGAAGTGCGCAAGAGGTGGTTTGCACGCTTGCAAATTTAAGAAAAATTGGTACTAAACCAAAAAAGGAGGCTGGTAAAGACATTATTAAACAAGCATCAGAAATCAGGATACTACACAATGACCTGGGATGGAACGAATAATGCAGGTAAAAGGGTCTCATCAGGGATATACTTCATATGCCTTGATGCAGGAAAATGGACAGCAACAAGAAAAATATGTTTAATAAAATAACAAAGCACGATGAGTAGATGGGTTTCTCGGCTCTATAGAGTTAGTAGGGTTTCGGTATTTCGCCAATTGGCTAAATACCGAAATGGGTTTAGTGAGTCTATAGGGTATAATAAGTAAGAAGTGGGAACTAAGAAGTGAGAAGTAAAAAGGATAGTTAAAGGTTAAAAGTTAAAGGTTGAAAAGACATCGGGGGGACATCTGGGGTCAGTCTTCCAGTTTCCAGCTTTAAAAAATTAACAACGCATTCTCACGGTGAATGCACTCCAAAATAATGCGGAATGCGGAAGTGAGAATGCGGAATTAACAGATAACGACGCAACGACACGGTCGTTGCACTCCAGAATCACCCTCCCTTAGTCCCTCCCATCAAGGGAGGGAAACAGAAAATTTAATGCAAAATGAAGACTGAGAAGTGCAAAATGAAAAAAGGACAGGATTTCAGAAGAAAGGAGATAGAGTAATTATCGGGGCTGGGAAGATTACCCTCTCTTAATCTCCCCCAGAGGGGGAGAGATAGAGATATAAGGGAATCTCCCATCAAGGGAGGGAAATAAAGGAGAAACGACGCATTCACACGGTGAATGCACTCCAGACTCCCAGATAAACTGGGAAGTAAGAAGTGAAAAATCGTCAATTGTTATTCGTTAATTGTAGAAACAGCAAATTTCACCCTCCCTTTTATCCCTCCCATCAAGGGAGGGAGATAAAGAGGAAAATCCCATTTAGTGGACGCATTCACACGGTGAATGCACTCCAAACTACTCCACCCATCCTGTGAGATTGTTCGCTCCCGTTGGTCGCTCACATCTTCGGTAGCTTCGGGACTTCGTCCCTCGCAATGACAGTCTTTACGCCTTACGATTTACGCTTCACGGAATACTTCCGCATTAAGTTGAATTTGGAATCTTTTATCCTGTTAAAAAAAACTTGACATTTTCAAGATGCTTCTTATTATATAGAAACTTAACGCCAAATAAAAT
>WFRC01000236.1 GCA_015486685.1 Caldifarciminota bacterium | reverse complement strand
GGTTTGAGGGAACAGGAATTAATTACTATCATATCTTAAAGAGTCTGGTGTTTTTTGAGGATGCGGAACAGGAACCCGAACCGAATTTACTTAAGAAAGTCTCCTGGAAGGAGGTAAAATCCTTCTTTACCGACAATTTAAGAGAATTTGAAAAACATCTTTTAGGAGAGGAAATATGAGAGAAACTTTACCAACCCCTGGAAAGAATTTATGGAAGGAGGAATATAAAATATGATTGAAGGAATAAAAGAGAAGAACAGTTATTTTGTTAGAACAGGAAATCCATTCGTGGATGGGGGAATATACGCTATAGAAGCCTTCTATGAGAAAGATTTTTTCTCATTAACACCTACAAAGTTAGAAACAGAAATAGACGGACTTATTGACCTTTATCTAACTGATGGGTGGAGAAAAAATATGTATTCTATATTTACTGGAAATAGTAAGTATCTAAACCCTTCTATTAAAGATAAAAAAGTAAATTCATCAAAATATTTAAAAGCTTTGTTAAATGACTTTTCTATGTTGGGAACTTCAGGAACCTGTATTGCCTGTGGTCGAAGAGATGCCCTACCTATAAGGAAAAGAGATGAGATACCTTTAACAGGTTCAGGGAAGTTAGTAAATTATTTTGCCGGGGCGTCTGGAGGAGAAAGATATTGCGCTGTTTGTACTTTTGCAGTCCAGTTTTTACCATTACTTCTTTATTCTGTTGGAGGAAGATTCTTATTACTTCATTCTGTTTCTGATAAAATAATGAAATATTGGGCAAAAAAAGGAATTAACAACATACAGGAACAGATTGCAAGCAATAATTATACAGGATGTATACAAGATGGCTACAAGAATGGTGAAAATGCCTTATTCCACATAGTAGAAGAGATTATCAGAGACCAGAAAGATGTGTTCCCGGAAGAAAATCCTTCTATTACGGCATATATATTCTCAAACTACGGACAGAACCCCCCTCCTATGCAGATAATACATCTTCCAAATAGTGTATTTAGATTCCTTGTGTACATTCAACGAGTTAATTCTTCTGCTTGGGCAAAGATTGTAAGAAAAGGATTTAATATTTTAAAGAAGGAAGATGATTACAAATGGAGGAATAATACAGTATATAAGAATTTACTCAGCGGAAAGTCTATAATTGGATATTTCATAGAGAAGAATCGGAGTATAATAGGAAATTGGGAGGTTTTCTCATATTATTTAAAGGAGGTAAAAGAAATGGATGAAAAAAGAATTGATGCGTTGAAAAAAGTTGGCGATAAAATTGCCAATTACATCGAACAGACAGACAACACGAAGCGTCTTTTTGCTCTGGAAACAGCTAAGAGCTATGAAAGATTAAGAAATGTTTTATTAAAAATCACAAAAGATACGATTGCAAATGAAATGGGAGCGCCTTTGTTTACGACAGATGAATTTCTTAATGATCTTTTCCCAGAAGGTGCTTTAACATGGAAGGAAACACGAGATATATTGCTGTTTAGAATATATGAAAAGTTATCTGGCTACTTACAAGAAAAAAAGGAAATAGTTGAAGAAATAAGAAAAAACGAGGAGGTTTAAAATGGGTAAAACCATAAACGGATTTATGTTGATTGATGCACCTTGGTCTGCACTAAATAATGCGGGACAGGATGCAGGAGAGAGAACCGACAATGCGGTGAAAGTTAAAGTTATAAGAAAAGGTAGAAATATTTATCCTTATGTTTCAGGCCAAGCTGTAAGATATTGGTGGAGAGAAACCCTTCAAAAGAAACTTGGATGGAATTTATCCCCCGTGGAAAGAGTTAAGAAGGTTGCCTATACCCTTGCAGACCCTATTAAATACGATGATGATGATATGTTCGGATATATGAGGGCAGCAAAGGAAGAGATTGAAGAGAAGGGAAAAAAACAAAAGGTAGATGTCACGGTTACCCGTATCTCTCCTTTGAAAAATTCGCCGTTACTCTCAATCTTTCCACAATCTCCTACTGATGATTTTGGTGTAATGGCAAGGCAAAAGGAAGGGGATCCCGTTCCTTTTGAACATGAATTTTATTCTGTAATCTTCAAAGGGATATTTTCCGTTGATATTGAAATGGCGGGTAAATTTTACGAAGGTGAAAAAGCAGGATATAAAAATATGTCTCCACTTTTAATAAAAAAAGCAAAAGATAAAGGCCTTGTTTATGATGAAAAAGAAAAATTATGGGAAATGCCTGTTGGCATAAGGAGAAAAAGGATAAAAGATGTAATTCTTGCTCTACCGTATCTTTCAGGAGGAGCAAAATTAACAGAACACCTAACGGATGTATCTCCAAAATTTCTTATTCTTGCTGTAATTGAAGGAGGTAATCACATATTTATGAATGTGGCAAATGAAAACGCAATAAACTTTGAGGCTCTTTCACAAGTAATAGAAGATTATAAGGACATTATACTTTCTGATATTTATATTGGTAAAAGGGAAGGATTTCTTGATGAGATGAATGGTGATTTATCTAAATTTACAGCTAAAGTCTGGGATTACAACGGAAGAAAAATTCAGGTGAAATATAACTCTATCAACAATACTACGGTAGAATTTGCAAAAATTCTGGATGGATTTATAGATTAAGGAAAAGGGAATATGCAATCATTCTATAGAATAAAGATTACAGGATGGACAGCCTCTTTCAGATATCCAATTTTCATTTATGGATATCAACCTACTTTACCTATTCCTCCTTATTCCACAATTTATGGCCTGATTTCCGCTGTTTGCGGTAAAATAATTACCCCAAAGGATACAGAAGTAAAATATATATTTAGGAGTGAAGCAAAAGGTATAGATTTAGAAACAATTTACGAATGGGAAATTGGTAGAATTACAAAATCCAATGTAATAAAACGGGAATTTCTTCTCAATCCAGAACTATACCTATATATAAAAGCAAAAGAGGTAGCTAATTGTTTTAAGAGACCTTACTATCCTTTATTACTTGGAAGGAGCACTGAACTTGCTTTTGTAGAGGAGATAAAAAAGGTAAATTTGGTTGAAAGTGAGAATTTTTTGCTTGGCGGGATTATTCTTCCTTTCCCACCAATGTGGCCTCTAAATGGAATGATTCAAGCTCTTCCAACACATTTTTCTGATACTTTTCCCAGAGAGCCGATTGGCACCCGTGCCTGGTTTCTTGTAAAAGATTTTCAGAAATATGAGGGAAAGGGTTTGATAGACGAAGAAAAAGGATGGGGTGTTATAATAAATGAAAACAAAGGATGAAAAGGCTGACGCTTCTTGCAAAACCTGATGAGTCTTTAATTGAGCATACGGAGAATGCATTAAAGGTATTCTCTTCGTTAAGAAAGGCTTATCCCGATGTACCAGAATTATGTGCTGTTCCGCAATTCTGGGACAATCTATTTTTTACAGTTTTCCTGCACGATTTTGGCAAAGGCACAAAAGGATTTCAGGAAGAATTAAAGACTGGCAAGAGGTGGAATTACAGGCATGAAATTCTCTCTGCAGGGTTTGTATCCGCGCTTGATATTCCCGAAGAAGACAGAATGGCTATAGGGCTTGCCATTATAACCCACCATAAAGATATTCAGGAGTTAAGAGAAAAATATGCAACCTATCCAGAAGATAATCCGGGTTTTGGAAGATATAAGGAAAAATTGAAGGAAGTTTACTTATCTGAACTGAATGATCTTCTTAATTATATTCCGCTATTTAGCGAAAAGTATCTAGGTAAAAGACTTCTCAATTTTCATAACATCAAAAATTTCCGAGATTTAGCTGATGCTTACAAAGAGTATGTCTTACCATATTACAGGCAGTATAGATTGGATAAAAAAACTCCGCTGCACGGAAAATACGGTATATTTTTGAAAGGGTTTCTCACTGCATCAGACCATCTCGCATCTGCCGGCGAAGATGAAATAAAAAAAGCTGTCGGTAATATAAATAAGTATATAACATTTCCCAACTTAACATCAGTTCAGAAAAAGGCAAAAAGACATTCTGGAAATTTATTCATTATTTCTCCCACAGGAAGCGGAAAAACGGAGGCCGCTCTATTTTGGGCTCATAACAATCAAAATTCAGCAATGTCAAAAAGGATTTTTTACATTTTACCGTATACTGCAAGTATAAACTTTATGTACCGAAGATTTGTAAAATTATTTGGTGGAGATGAGCTTGTGGGAATCCTGCATGGTAAATCAGGTTATTTCCTGTATAAATTCTTCTCAGAAGATAAGGGGAACGCCAGTTATGATGAGGTAAGAAAAATTACAAGAAGATACCAAACCCTTGCCAAAAAGATTTTTAAACCATATAAAATATTAACACCTTTTCAGATTATAAAAGCATTCTTTAATCTCAAAGGGTTTGAACAGAGCATATCTGAAATGGTTGGAGGGTTATTTATCTTTGATGAAATCCACTCTTATGATCCGCACACAACTGCATTGATATTAGAAATATCAAAGTTTATAAAAAATGAATTGAATGGAAAATTCCTATTTATGACGGCAACTATGCCAGAGTTCTTAAAGCAATTTTTTAAAGATGAACTTGGCATAAAAAACGAAATTACGATGGATAAGCCAGAATTGAAAAACTTCACAAGGCACAAAATTAAAATTCTTGAGGGCGATATATGGAAGTATATGAATCTTATCCAAAATGATATTCGTTCCGGAAAAAAAGTACTTGTAGTTGTGAATACCGTAAAACAGGCACAAGAGGTTTTCAGTGCTTTAAAAGCAATAAATCCTGAGGGTTCTGCGCTTTTGCACAGCCGATTTGTTTTAAGGGACAGAGAAAATATAGAATCAAATCTTGATAATAAAAATCTTCTTGTAGGAACTCAAGCAATAGAGGTCTCTCTTGATATAGATTATGATGTATTATATTCAGAGCCTGCTCCTATCGATGCTTTACTCCAGAGGTTTGGAAGGGTGAATAGAAGAAAGCGTATGGATTTTGCACCAGTTTATATCTTTACGGAAGGTTCCGGGATTGGGTATATTTACGAAAAAGAAAGAACCAAAAAAAGCCTGTATGTTTTGAGACGTATAAATATACTTAATGAATCATTAATTCAAAAAATAGTGGATGAAGTTTATAAGGATGGTTACAATGAAAAGGAAAGTAAAATTATAAAAGATGTTTCTGAAAATTTTGGGCAATTTTATAAAAGCAATGTTCCCTTTATTGATATACATAAAAAAGAAAGTGAATTTTACAGTCTTTTTAAATCAGTTGAGGTTATTCCCTCTTCATTTTTCAACGAGTATATAAAAGAAATTGAGAACAGAAGATTTTTCGAAGCAATGAAATATATTCTTCCTATTTCTTTATCTCAGTATAATTATCTTAAAAGAGAACAAAGAGTTTCAAAATCTGATTATGGAATTATGGTTGAGGCTATGTATAACAGTAAACTGGGACTACAAATTCAAGAAGAACCAAATGAAAATGATATTTTATGACTATGAAAGAGAATATTATTTGAGAATGAGCATAAAACAGAATCGGAAATTTAAAACCTCCTATGTGCTTGATTTTATTGAAATTTCCAAAGATATAAAGGAAGCGGCCTTTTTCTCAATCTTACTTGACAAAATGGACAAATTTGGGTATTATCTCAAGTGAAAATGAGAATTCTTTGTTTGGGCATACATCAACGAATTTTGAGGAGGTAAGAATGAACTTGAAAATAAAAAGAAAAATATATGTTGAATATGAATATATAATGCTTATTGTCAATCCTGCTGAATTTTTATATGAAAAAGAGGAATAAAAATATAAGCAAACAAACAATAGATCACATATCTGAAAAAATTACTTTTCAGGGGTTGCTCAATAGAATTGCTGAAATTTTTAAGCATGCAAGGTCTAAAGCACTAAGAGAAATAAATAAAGCACAGGTTTTGGCATACTGGGAAATAGGAAGAGAAATAGTTGAATTTGAACAGAAAGGTAAAACACGAGCAGAATATGGTGAAAAATTACTTGTAAAGATCTCAAAAAGCCTATCTGCAAAATTTGGTCGCGGATTTTCGGCTGAAAATCTGAGATTGATGAGGAAGTTTTATATTACTTACCAAAAATCCAAGACACTGTCTTGGAAATCTGGAAATGAGAAATCCAAGACGCCGTCTGCCAAATTTGAACCTCATCTATCCTGGTCACACTACTGCGAGTTATTAAAAGTAGGGGAACCATTGGCTCGTTCTTTTTATGAACAGGAAGCAACTCAAAATAACTGGTCTGTAAGAGAGATGAAAAGACAGATCAATTCAATGCTTTTTGAACGATTGGCTTTGAGTAAGGATACCAGAGATGTAATGCAAATGGCAAAAAAAGGACAGATTAATCGTATCCTGAAATGTTTTGTGTTAATAGACCTGAAGACTGGGGAACTTGACCATTCTGATATTGGACAGATGAACTTTTATCTGAATTACTTCAAGGAAAACGAAAAAAGAGAGGATGAAAACGACCCTATTGGTCTTATCCTTTGCGCGAAAAGAGATGATATATTTGCAAAATATGTTTTAGGAGGGTTGAACAACAAAATTTTTGCTTCTAAGTATAAATTGGCATTACCCTCAGAGCGAGAAATAAAACAGAAACTAAAATCCATTTCCTTTTCAGTAGATATAAGGCATAAATATGATTGAGCGGAAAATTACTGGCAATCTTGTAAATGCTTATTTTATCTGTCATCGTAAGGTATGGCTGTTTGCACATGAGATAAATCCTTCTTTGGATAACCCCTATCTTGAGATAGGGACATTGATTGGAGAACAATCTTATAAGAGAGAAAAGAAGGAAATTCAGGCAGGGAATATGAAAATAGACCTGATTAAAAAGGAAAACGGAAACATTGTAGTTGCAGAAATTAAAAAGTCTTCTAAGGGTGAGAAAGCGGCAACTATGCAACTTTTGTTTTATCTTTATCAATTGAGACAGAAAGGCATAGAGGCAAATGGGGAATTGCTTATTCCAAAAGAGCGGAAGAAGATATCCGTGGAATTGACAGAGGAGAATGAAAAGGAATTGAAAAAAGCATTTGCCGATATTAAAGAGATTTTGAAAATGGAAACTCCACCTCCTCTGAAAAAGATTTCATTCTGCAAGAATTGTGCGTATAGCGAATTTTGCTGGGCGTAGAAAGGCCGTGAAAAGTAAAGCGTGAAGCGTAAAGGGATACTAAAGGATAAGTTGAATGTTGAATGTTTAAGGTTGAAGGTTAAATGTAGGAGGGGCTTCCCAGCCCCGATGAGAGATGAGAAGGGGAGAAAAATGATGAAAGAAATGAAAATTAAAAAAGTAGTGGTTAAAAAAAGTGCAAAAAGGAAAAAGACCATTGCGGGGCGGCTTGAAAATGGAATACTAACGGTGATTGCTCCGCAGGATATAGATGATAAACAACTCCAAAAGGTTATTGAAAAATTTAAAATCAGGTTTGAAAAAAGACATAAAAAGCGAGTCCTCAATAGAGGAAATGAACTTCCAAAAAGGGCAGAGATGCTGAATAAAAAATATTTTAATGGAGAATTACATTTTAATAGAATAAGTTATTCTGTGAACCAGAAGAAAAAATTTGGTGTATGCTATCCAGATACAAAGACCATTTTGATAAATGCTTGCTTGAAAGATATGCCCCAATGGGTGGAAGATTATGTGATTGTCCACGAACTCGCTCATTTGAAACATCCAAATCATAGTAAGGACTTCTGGAAAGCAGTAAGAAAGTATCCGAAGACAGAAAGAGCGATTGGATACCTTATGGCAAAAGGCATTGAGGAAAAATAATGCGGAATGCAGAAGTATCTCGTAAGGTGAGGGAAGAAGGAGAAATGGAGTAGAATATTTTAAACAACGAATATGCTATGAAATGACAACCCTGCATTTAGCCATTTCGCCAATTGGCGAAATACCGAAAGAGGAGGTATAAATGACAAAAAGAAAAATGCCAGAAACTGATTACAGGGCATCCCGAATTTGCCGGATTCTCGGAAACCCATCTGCTTATTGGGTGCTAAAGTCACTATTAAAAGGCAGCAAAAGCCCCACTGAATTATCCAAAGAACTTAAAGTTTCAGTATCTACTATATCTGAAATACTGCGTAATTTAAGAAATACTGATTTAGTAAGATATGAAGTAAAATCTAGTGAACATATTTATTGGTTGAAAGACCCACTAATTAAAGAAATCGTTGAGAAAATAGAACGGCTCGTTAAGAAACTCCGAGCGAAAGAATGGTAATAAAGGGTTGTTTCGGCATTTCGCCAATTGGCGAAATGCCGAAAGAGGAGAATGAAGGACATACTATTAGTGAATTGTGAAATAACAGTCATAGAAATAAGAGAAGGAGGATAATAAATAATGCGGATAAAGATAATATTTGAAAAGCCAGAGGGAAAAATTGCCTTGCCTCTGCAATATAACGAAACTGTTATGGGGTTTATTTATAAGAATATTAATGAGGAACTGGCAAAGTTTTTGCACGAAGAAGGGTTTCATTACGAAAAAAGGCAATTTAAGTTGTTTACATTTTCAAGGATTTTTGGGAGATTTAATATTAAACCAAAGAAAGAGATTATAGAATTTCAACAAAAGGCATATTTGTATATATCATCCCCTCTTCAAAATTTTCTTCAGCAGTTTGCCGAACATCTGGTGAAAAAGGGAGAATTGTATCTTGGAAGGAATAAAATATTTGTCTCAGAGATTTCTGTTTCTCCAACTCCAGAATTTTCACCACAAATTACGATAAAAATGCTTTCTCCATTGGTAGTTTATAGCACATTTGCAAAAAAGAGCGGAGAGAAAAAGACATATTATTATACCCCTGCGGAAAGGGAATTTCAGGATTTGATTAAAGAAAATTTGAGAAAAAAATATAAAGCACTTAATAAGAGTGAAATAGATTTTGATTTTGGTATTGAACCTGTGAAAATGGATAAAAGGAATGAAAAGGTAATAATGTATAAAAATACTGTAATTAAAGGATGGATGGGGAAATATAAAGTGAATGCCCCAGATGAAATATTGAAACTTGGCTATGATACAGGGTTCGGGTCAAAAAATTCTCAAGGGTTTGGGATGTGGGAGGGATATAACAGACGTGGGAAAGATACAGCAGACGTGACCGTGACTCGTGATGGTGTAAAATATACAGAAGATACAAAGGACGTGGAAAGGATGTAAAGGACGTGGTGGTGATTCGTGATTAACGAAAAAAACGAAACAGTGGTGATTCGTGATTCAGCAGTGAGAGGGTATATAAACTATACAAAAAGGAGAAATAATGGAGAAAGAAACAATAAAAAGCGTAGAAGAATTGGATGTGTTTAAAATTGCTCATAAATTAACATTGCAAATTTATGGTTTAACAGAAAATTTCCCGAAGAAGGAAATATATGGTCTAACTTCTCAGATAAGGAGATCATCTGGCTCTATAGGTGCGAATTTGAGCGAAGGAGCTCATAGATTAGGTTCCTCTGAATATAAATACTTTGTAAGCATAGCCAGAGGATCTGCGGCGGAAACCAGATACCATCTCCTTTTAGCAAAGGATTTGAAGTATATAGATGAAAAGACATATAGGAAATTACAAGAAGGATACGACCGTGTTATCAAAATGCTTACAAAACTTATATATAGTTTAGAGAATAAAAAATGAATATTTTCTTTTTCTGTAGTTCACGGTCACGAAACACGAGTACGGTCTTTCCTGTTTGTTTTATTAATTGGTGGACTCACGATTCACCACCACGAATCACGGTTTTCATATTATGCACCTCATAATGGTCTATGACATTAAAGAAAAACGGGTTGGGAAGGTTTTGAAGATTGCCCGAAAATACCTTACATGGGTTCAGAATTCTGTGCTTGAAGGAGAAATAACAAATGCTAAATATATGAAATTAAGATATGAATTGAAG
>WFRC01000235.1 GCA_015486685.1 Caldifarciminota bacterium | reverse complement strand
GGGATATAACTAAAGGGCAAAATAATGATATTAAATGGGATTTAAGAAATAAATCTGGTTCTACAGTGAAAAACGGTATTTACATTTACATAATCCACATAACACTTCAAGATGGCACTAATCAGGTAATAAGAAAACTTGTAGCCGTTATAAAATAAGGAGGTAAAAGATGAGAAAATTTTACTACTTAACAATTTTGGTTCCTGTAATCCTGATTGCCCAGAGTTCGACCCGAGGATATTTTGCAATTGGCGGTTTTGACCCAAGGGCAGTAGGAATAGGAGGAAGTTATGTTGCTCTTGAAACGGGTGCGGCATCAACCTACTGGAACCCTGCAGGGTTAGGTTTTATGAAAGGGAAAGAGGTGAGAGTGATTTACAGCAATATTATGCAAAATATGGTAAATCAGACATTTCTTGCCTATGGACAACAGGATGAAGGCAATGGCGCCTACGGACTGGCAATCTTCAACAGAATAGTAAATCCCTCTTATCTAACAGATGGAATGGGACATTCATATATGTCCGCTGAAACATTTCTTGCTATATCGTATGCGAAAAAGACTTCCCGATATGTATCCTGGGGGCTTACAGGAAAATATTATAATACCTATGCAAATTTTGATATCGATTCCTTGAACTCTGGAAATGGTTTTGGGCTGGATTTTGGTCTAAGATACCATCCACAAAAGATTATGTCATTTGGTATAATCATTAGAGATGCCCCTGCATTTTTCACCCAGTCAGGCTCTCATGAAAGGATGTCTGCAAATTATGAGCTGGGGATGGCTTACTCGCCTTTACCATTATATAAAGTGCTCACTTTTGCTGTATCCCTTGCAGGTATTGAAAACAATATAGCAGAAAGAGCAGGGTTTGGGTTTGAATGGGTTATTGCCAATGCAGTTGCATTAAGGGCAGGGATTACAAAATATATTGATTCAGGTCAGGCAACAAGTGGTGCAATAGGTATAGGATTTTTCAAGAAAACCAGAACCTGGAATATGACAATTGATTATGGATTTCAAGGGAAGGATAATAATTTAGGACTCAACCATAGAGTATCTGTGGGATTTATGTTCTGATAAAAAAAGGGGCTCTGAGCCCCTTTTTTTATTTCTTAACAGCACCCCCTCGTGCTAAACCTGTGGACCTATAAACATCAAATCTTTTGTGTTTTCCATAAGCATCTTCGCCTGCAAAGTGTAGGTCTAATCTGTATGATTGGATATCTTTATCTACCCATAGGCTTTCTGCTTCGGCCTTAACATTCAACATTAAACCCTTAATTGTCACTTCATATTGACCCGTAGAATCTTCGCTAATATTTTGAGTTGAAAATCCTAAAATATCATCTCTCCTTATAAAAATATCATTTGCTGAATTTGCATCTACAACCTGGTATACTTCGCAATATGCGCGGTCTACCTTAACATTTACATAGTTTTTAACAACAAGTCTGGTATCATCAAAATGGACAAATACAGTGTCAATGGTAAAGGCATATGAGGAATCTACATAATTACCTATAGCAGTAAATCCTGTGACCTCTACATCGGGGGTTGGAACAGGTGTGCATCCCGCAATAATAATTGTCAGGATAGTTAATCCTGAGAGACCAAGCAATATTTTTTTCATCATACCTCCTTTTTTAATAAGTTAGAAGTAAGCACGCTGACCGCCTACCGCTAACCGCTTCCCGCTAAAAATAATAATGCGGAATGCGGAAGTGAGAATGCGGAAATATGCCGTTAATCGTAATTCGTTATTCGTTAATTGTAGAAACAGCAAAACAACAAATAAATAACAAAGAACATGTTTCGTGTTTACTTTTTTCGTTTATTTCGTTTTCAACTTTCAACCTTTAACTTTCAACAGTCTTTTCTTTTTTTAACTCAATAAACTCTACTAACCCTATAAACTCAAGAAACTCATCTACTCATTCACTCTTTTTTCTTAACCTTAACCTGTCTTTTTGCCTGTATTCAATATCTTCATCCTCCATTCTCCCTCCTTCATCCTTCTTTCCTTTCTTTATTTTCCATACCCCATACCCTATCAACTATACCCTAAATATAGGGCTGGGAAGCCCCTTCTACATCAATCTGGCAAATATCCTTTTGGCGGTCAGCGGTAGGCGGATAGCGGTAAGCGTATTTTTGCCAACGGCTTACGGCTATCTTTATCATTTTGCATTTAAATCTTTTTCCCTGTTCTTATTAAAATAATAATTTTTTTCTATCTGTCAAGGAATTTTATCAATTATTTTTATAATTTTATCTATTCTTTTCATTTCCGTTATATTTTTTTTCATCTCTTTCATCGGAATTTTCTTAAAATGAGGGACAAAATACAGGTTTATTCCAATAAATATTATAAGTAAGATAATACTTAAAACATTCGCAGGGAATCGAATCTTCCTCCTTTTTTCTTTTTTTTCTATAACCTTTTTCTCACCCTTTTTTACAATAGCACCCAGTTCAAGCAGGTTATACACCGCCTGATATGTTCTATATTTTCCCAGGCCACTCTTTTCTATCAAACCTTTAAGGGTAATATTTTCATCTATAATCTCAAGTATAATCCTTTCATCCTTTCCCATTTTAAGTGGAATCTCCGCCTTTGCCTTTTTTTCGAATGTAATTGTGGAATCGGGAAGCCTTGATTGAATTCTGGGCCATTCGTCTATTCTTCTCATACCTTCCATAAGAAGTCTATTTGGGTCTATGGAAATTTTAATCCTGCTTTTGGAATATAGAGCCTTATGAGGTATAAATTGATACTTACCTTCCTTCCATAGAAGCACTTCGTCTATAATTTCTTGAACCTTGAAGTGTATAATCTCTTCTATTTCCTGTCGTGTCAAAAGTCCTTCTCTCATAAAAAGTTCATCAATAGGGATACCAAGTTTTTCTGCTTGAGATTTCATCGCGTCAAGTGTGGTTTTGTCAGATTTACCCGAACGCAGAATATATTCCTCAAGTGGAAGTTCGGTCCCCTTTTTTCCAATAATAGCCCCTATAACCATCCCTAATTCAAATGATACTTGCGCCTTATCTCCTCTGGAAGTAAGTGTTAAAATACCTGTTGCCTGGTGCAAATTAAGGAATTGCAGTACCTCGGCCGCTTCGAACTCTTTTAAGTCACCTTCTAATGCCATCTTTTCGCCTCCCGCTCTACCGTCAATATCTCATACATATAGACAATAAATATAATAAATGTCAGGGCAAGTTTTCCAGAGGATGGTGTAGTGGAAAAATCAGGATTCCCATACAGGATATAAGGATATAGAAAGGATATGGTTATCCAGGATATAATAAATGTTATAAATATGCCCCTTTTCCCATCCCCTATAAGGATAAATCCGGAACCAGGCAGAATTATGTTTAATATATGTGCCTTAATCCGCATCCTTATTTGAACATTCCTTTTGATGAGCCTCTTAAATCTTTCTCTGATACCTTTTGATTTTGTCTGCATCAATTTATGGTAGCAATAATTACAAACTTTATCATCACCAATTGTTTTAGATTTTTCTGCAAACCCACCACAAATTGCGCAAGATTCTACAGGAGGAAAATTTAGAAATTTTTTCAACAGGGCAATTACAAGAATACAGGAAATCCCCACAATTAACAGGAATAGAGAAGAAAATGAAAATATCCTTTCAGCCATTTTTGATGAATAGAATAGGTCTTTCAGAATTTTCCCCTTTTTTGGAGACATCAAAAACAGGGTATCTTGATTTATGCTTTCTGTAATCTCAGAGTTGTATCTCTGTGCAATATTTCTTTCTTTTTCTGCTTCCTTAAACATTAAGTTCTTAATGTATAGATTTGAGAGGTTAAAGTGCGGTACAGGAGATTTCCTGTCCAATTTTCCTGCAAGTTCAAGATAATAAAACGCAGAATCCTGTATACCTGTTTTTGCAAATATACATCCTATATTATTTAATAACAATGGGTTATTTCTAAACCTTTTCAATCCCTTAGAATAATAGGAATAAGCAGCCTTTTTATCTTTATTATAATATATATTCCCCATTGTGCAGTAATATTCAAGGTTATCCATTTTTACATTTTGCACCATTTGAGATTCAGGAACAACGGCCTGAAGGTATATAAGATTTCTTATCGGTGCATTTGCATTTACCCCATTTTCAAGCCCTGAGTCCAGTAATGAAAATAGTGGTATAGAGGAAAAGAGTATGAAAATAATGGAGACAGTGATAAATTCCTTTTTAGAGAGGATAGGCGATACAATAAGGATAGCAAATATTATACCGTATAAGGGATATAACCAGATTACTATGAGAGCAAATATGGAAACGAGCCACCAATGGTGAATGGGAATTTTTGATGAGATAAAACGCGTGAGCACAGGGATTTTTTTGAAAAATAATGCAATAATATAGTAGAGGGATAATAAAAATATAAACAAAAGCATATATCTGTATAAAGAATGGATAAGAAATACCTGATTTCTGAAATACTTAAAGGTTGCAAGGTAGGCAAAGAAATATTTTAATACAGGTTTAATTTTTGGGAGGTTTGATTTAATCAGCAGCAGATATATATCTCTGTTCTCAGGGTCAATCTTTTCTGAAAATTCCATATCCCGCAGTCCCTCTTTCTTTATACCTTTATTAATATTCTTAACACCTTCATATTCATAAAGGATAGACAGGGTATAAAAAGGGTTATTTAATTTTTTGAGGATTTTTTTACGGGTTAAATCGGAAAATCCCCGGAGCCTATTTTTGCAAAAAAGTTTATCCAGAACAAATAGTTTTCCAAAGGTATTTGATTTATCAATAGCCATCTGGAAATATTTCTTTTCCTTTTTCGGGTATTTTTTATATCTGTATAGATTACCAAGTGCAAAATATGTATATGGATTATCTTGAAGAGAGGAGAGATAAGTCTGTTCAACGGCATTCATATCTACATTGGGCAAAAATCCCTTCCCCTCCATTACAAGCCCAAAATCTTTTCTTAATCTAAGGGTGGAATGCCAATCCTTTACCGCATTGTTTATCTCCTGATTAATATCTATAAATCCCAAAAATATAAGCAAATATATCATATTGATGTATTATGGTAAAAAATTCGGAAAAGTCAAGGAAAAAATAAAAGAATGAAAATGGGGACGGTGCTTGACTCTGTGACACTAAAAAAATGGGGACGGTGCTTGACTCTGTGACACTATGGCAAAATGAGATGCTGAAATAAATTCAGCATGACAAAAGATACCCTCCCTTAGTCCCTCCCCTGTCTGCGTGCGGACACGCACAGGTAGACATCAAGGGAGGGAGATAAAGGATGAGAAGCCCCAGAATGATATTCGCAGGCTAAAGCCTTCGCCTACCGATTCCCG
>WFRC01000234.1 GCA_015486685.1 Caldifarciminota bacterium | reverse complement strand
CCCATCCCACAGATGCAGGCGGGGATATATCGTGCGGAAGATCTGTTCGAGTACGGAAAAAATAGGAGGGATAAAAAATGAGAGTTCTGATGCTTCTTTCCAATGCCTTTCGACCCGACGCTCGGGTATATGATGAGGCGAGGGTCCTTATAAGGGATGGAAAAGATGTAAGGATACTGGCATGGGATAGGGATTGTAAACTTCCAAAAAAAGAGATAATTGAAGGTATAGATGTATTTAGATTAAGGGTTAAATCGACCTATGGCAATCCTCTTGACTTTATAAGTGGCATTTTTAGATTCTACATAAAAGCAATTTTTTCTGCAAAAAAGATGGAATTTGATGTGGTACACGCACACGACTTCGATACCTTGCCCTTGGGCGTATTTCTGTCCAAAATTCGCGGGGTTCCGCTTGTTTATGATGTCCATGATGACTATGGGTCCATGATAACAGAGTCTATTCCAGGATTCTTTTCCAGAGTCGTCGATTTTTTTCAGAGATTTCTTTCAAAGTTTCCTTCGGAAATAATATATGCCAGTGATGCATTTATGGAAATAGTAGGCAGGAAGGGCGAACTCGTGTTGAACTGTAAAGATCCAGAGGATTATGTGTTTAAAAAAGAAGAAACTGAACATCTAAAGATTGTCTACATGGGAATATTTAGGCAGAAGGAATTCCTCACGTCATTGATAGAGGCCGTTAAGAGTATAAAAAGATATTCACTTCTCTTGGGAGGAGATGGACCTTTAAAGAATTATATTTTAAAGAGGATAAAAAATGAGGAGCGAATAAAATATATTGGATGGGTGAATGTAAAAAAGATTCCGAAATATACGGCGAGCGCAGATGTGATTGTAATACTTAACAATCCTGAAAATAGATATGACAGAAAATGCATTCCTGTAAAGCTTTGTGAGGCGATGGCCGCCGGAGTTCCACTCGTAGTTTCAAAGGGAACACGGGCGGAGAAGATAGTCAAAGAATGCAAATGTGGTCTTGCCATACCTTTTGGAGATACTTTGGCACTTAAGGATGCACTTATAAAACTTCTGGACAATTCTTTTAGGAAAAATCTTGGAAAAAATGGTTTGATTGCTGCAAAAAGGAAATACAATGAAAAAGAGCAAATGAAAAATCTTTTAAAAGTATACAACAGGATTATTTAGTTACTAAATAATCACCGAGCGCCAGATATCTCAGACCAGAATTCTCCATGACCCATAGTGCATCTTCTGCACCCCGCACTATAGGATATCCGTGAAGATTGAACGATGTGTTTAAAACAGCACCTATCCCGGTTCTTTTCTTAAAATCCGATATGATAGTATAATATTTTGAATTCCAGTCTTTATCTACTATCTGAGGTCTTGCAGTATAGTCTGCCCTATGAATTGCACCGATTATCTGCTTCCTACTTTCCGTTCTAGTATCAAAGGAGAGTATCATATACGGAGCTTCTATCCCTTTCTTATTGATAATGTATCTTTTTTCTTCACTATCTAATATAGACGGAGCAAAAGGCATCCAGAAATCCCGTCTTTTTATCATATTGTTTATTTCTTCAACATTTAGAATATCTGAGGGGTCTGCAAGAATTGACCTGTTTCCCAATGCCCTAGCACCGAATTCCATCCTTCCGCTAGCCCTCGCAACAATCTTACCTTCTGACAATAATTCCGAGACGGTTTTTTCGATATTATCTTCTCTATTAAATTCAAATTTCCTTTTTTTGAGAGCTGTTTCTATCTCGTGCCTGCTTATATCTCCTCCAAGATATACAGGACCGATTGAAGGTATGTCTGGCATTTCTCCATGTTCTTTTTTGTACATAGAATAAACCCAGTATGCTGCACCGAGAGAATTGGTTTCATCGCCGCATGATGGCATAATAAAAAGCTCCTTTACTTCGGGCAACTCCATTATTCTTTTGTTGGCCTTGACATTCATGAAAACTCCGCCGCCAAGGGCAAGTCTCTTTATACCCGTTTTCTTTATGGCCTCACGAACCCATTTTACAATCATTTCCTCTGTGAATTTCTGTAATCCTGCGGCAATATAATCAAATCTCATAGCCGCAAAATCCTTCATAAATCTCCGGTAGATGTGAATAGTTGGTTCCGGAATCTTTCTCTTAAACACGAGTGGATTTTTAGGGTCGAGATCCAGATATTTTTTGAATTTTTGATAGGCTATTTCTGTTTGCTTCCCTTTCGCATAGGGAGCCAATCCCATTATCTTGTATTCGTGTTCCCATGGAACCATACCCATCATAAAAGTTGCTTTGGAATAAATGCTTCCTAGGGAATGATACTGTGGTGTTTCCGCAATTATTTTTATTTCGGATCCATTGGTAACCCACACACCAGCACATATACCATCCCCGTTTCCGTCCAAAGTCAACACAAGAGTATTCTCCCTCCAAGGGGAAGAAAAATATGCAGCAGCGGCATGAGAAAGATGATGATTCACAAAATTTATTTTTTTCCTTGGGAATCCTATTTTTTCTAGGGTTTTAATCCTTTCTTCCCTGTTTTTCTTTACAGAATACCTGAATAAGGGTGTATCGACGTAAAATCTCTTTAAATAATATATATAATAGTGCTTAAATTCTTCATTACGATGCTTCATTAGACCCTCCCTCGTGTGGACATTTGGATTGTACTGATATTCAGAGGACAGGGCAATCATATCTACATCATTCGCAGAGATTTCAGACTTTTGAAGCACATATCCGATGGATTTCTCGGGAAATCCATAGTAATTTTTTGTACGGGTAAGCCTCTCTTCTTGGATGGCCATTTCTATTTTTCCGTTTTTTAGGAGGGCAACGGAGGAATTGTGCCCGTCATGAATTCCAAGAACAAATACATCGTCCATGCCCCTCTCCATTTTAGCGTCCTTTATAAGTTTTTCTCTTCAGTTGCTCTGTTGCATAACTCGCTCTGAGTTATGGAACACCCTTGCGGTTCCATAACTTGTTCCTTTGGTATGGAACATTTCCATTATTTCACAGATTCAACAGCATATTGTATATCATAAATTTCCTCTTTGCTTCGTTATCTCAATACTGAGAATCTTCTTTGTTTTAACATCAACTGCGATGTGTACTTTTCATGGACTTCCGAAGGAAGTCATGCTCGCAAAGACGTTACGATTTGCAGAAGCAACGAGCGGGCCCTCTGAAAGAAGTCTACGCTTTG
>WFRC01000233.1 GCA_015486685.1 Caldifarciminota bacterium | reverse complement strand
TTCTGCGCCTCAGTAAGTTCAGCAACACTGGTTTCAAGTCTTGTAAGCCTTTCCTCTGATTTCTTCTGCGCCTCAGTAAGTTCAGCAACACTGGTTTCAAGTCTTGTAAGCCTTTCCTCTGATTTCTTCTGTGCCTCAGTAAGTTCACTAACTCTCTGCTCTGATTTCTTCTGTGCCTCAGTAAGTTCAGCAACCCTTTCAGAAAGGGTCTCAAGATTAATCTCTATCCTTGTAAGCCTTTCCTCTGATTTCTTTTGTGCCTCAGTAAGTTCAGCAACCCTTTCAGAAAGGGTCTCAAGATTAATCTCTATCCTTGTAAGCCTTTCTTCCGATTTCTTCTGGGACTCAGCAATTTCGCTAACAATTGCCTTTAATTTATTAAATTCCTCCCTACCGATAGCAAGGAGCTCCATCCTCTCATCTACTATAGAGGTTATGGCTTTATATATTTCCGGTGATATTCCATTTTGTTTCATATCTTAATAATAATAATCAGACAAAAAAAGTCAAGAAAAAATTTTAAACCGGTGGGAATGGGACTGGCAAATTATTTTGTTGGGATAAAATACTCTTATGGGTATTTTTTCCTATATTTGCATTCGGGACATTCCAGATATTCTTTTCCCTTGTATTTTTTTAGAAGCATAAATGGATGCCCGCATTTTTCACATTTTACAGGCACAGGTTTATACCAATAAACCTCTTTACATTCAGGGTTTGAACAGGGATAGTATACCTTTCCCTTTTTTGAAACCCTCTCCAGAATTTCACCATCACAATTGCTGCATTTAATCCCGAGTGAATACGGCTTTGTATATTTGCATTTCGGATATCGGGAACAGGCAATAAATTTTCCATACCTTCCCCTTTTTATTATAAGAGGTGCACCACAAACAGGACATTTTTCATCCAGCACCTCTTCATCAAGGGGTTTTCTATACTTACATTCAGGGTACCGTGAACAGGATATAAACTTTCCATATCTACCTTCTTTTATTACTAATGGTGCACCACAAACAGGACATTTTTCCCCTGTTGGTTGTTCAAAGTTTTTTTTCAATACTGCTATATTCTCCTCTACATCCTTCAATTTCTTTGAAAATGGTAAAAAGAAATCCTCTATCACCTTTTTCCATTCTTTTTTCCCTGTTTCAACCTCATCCAGTTCCTTCTCAATTTGTGCAGTAAATTTTTCATTGAATATCTCGGGGAATTTTTCTACGAGGATTTTATTTACTTTTCTTCCGAGTTCCAGGGGATAAAGATAACCCTTTTCCTTTTTAATATAACCCCTGTCAAGGATTGTACTTACAATCGGTGCATAGGTTGAAGGTCTGCCGATACCTTTCGCTTCAAGTTCTTTAATAAGTGTTCCCTCTGTATACCTTGATTTCGGCTGTGTAAATTTTTGCTCCCCTTTAATTTCTTTTATCTGCACATCTTCTCCCTTTTTCAACAAAGGTAATTCCTTTACCTCCTCTTCCCTTTCTGAAAATACCTTTCTATATCCTGAGAATACAATCTTCCTCGATTCCCCTTGAAACAGAAATCTTCCTCCTTTTATCTTTAAGCTTATAACCTTATACCTTGCTTCTGCCATCTGTGATGCAAGGAATCTCTTCCAGATGAGTTTATATAGTCTATATTCATTACTCTTCAAATATTGTTTAACAGCATCAGGATTTCTTCCAACAGATGTAGGTCTAATTGCTTCGTGTGCCCCCTGTGATGATGCTTTACTCTTATATACATAAGGTTTTTCCGGTATAAATTCTGTCCCAAATTTATCCTTTATATAACTCTTTGCTTCTTTTTTTGCCTTTTCGGATACCCTCACGGCATCCGTTCTCATATATGTAATCAATCCTACCTGTCCTTTTTCCCCCAATTCAACACCTTCAAATAATCTCTGGGCAGTTGCCATTGTCTGCTTTGCACTGAAATTCAAAAATCTTGATGCATCTTGTTGCAAACTGCTTGTTATATAAGGTGGCGGAGGTCTCTTCTTTACCTCTGACGATTTCACTCCCAGAACAGAAAACGCCTCTTTTAACATCTTATCTTTTATTTCTTGATATATCTTTTCAGATGAAATCTCAGGTTTTTTATTATCTATCTTCGAAAGATTTAGTGTAAATTCCTTCTTATCTGACATAAAAACACCCATAACAACCCAATATTCTTTTGGCTTAAAACTCTCAATTACCTCTTCCCTCTCGCAAATAAATCTCAAGGCAACACTTTGAACCCTGCCCGCACTCAACCCTCTTCTGATAACCTTCCACAATATAGGAGATACCTTATAACCTACAAGTCTATCCAGAATCCTTCTTGCCATCTGGGAATTTACCCTTTTATAATCAATGCTCCCCGAATTGTTAAATGCCTCCTGAACACCGTCTTTTGTCATCTCATACATCAAAACCCTTTTTATATTATCATTCTTTATTTCCTGAGAAATATGATATGCAATGGCTTCTCCCTCTCTATCAGGGTCAGTCCCAAGATATACCTCATCGGCATCTTTGGCATTCTTTTTTATCTCTTTTACAACCTTTTCTTTCCCTTTTATAATCCTGTATTTGGGAGTAAACTCATTTTCAATATCTACACCCAATCGGGAGGTGGGTAAATCCTTTATATGGCCAAAGGATGCAATTACCTTCACCCCCTTCAAGTATTGTGATATTGTTCTTGATTTTGTAGGCGATTCAACGATAAGTAACTTTTTCATCTTAGGAGTATAGAAAGAAATTTTTAGTTGTCAAGGCTTTTTTTATTAATCGCTCCTCCATAATTTTTTAATTTTTTTAAGATTTTTTGGATAATTCTCGGACAGACTCTTGACAAATCTATTTTTCTTATTATTAAAGGGAAAAACAAAAAGGAGGTTTTGGATGCGTAGACTTTTTTCTTTAACTTTGGGTGCTATTTTAATTTTAATTGCAGGCTGTGAAACCCAATATATGACATCGGGAAAGATATATCTTCAACAGGACAATCCTGATGCCGCAATTGAACAGTTTCAAAATGCGGTAAAAGCAGAACCTGATAACCCAGATGTATATTTGTGGTTAGGAAAGGCATATGTTGCAAAACGACAATTTGTTAAAGCAATACAACAGTTCAACATAGCATTAGGAAAAAATAAGGAATTAGTCCTTGATAGGATGAGAAAAGATACTAAATTTTCTTATTGGGTTTCATATTACAATACCGCTATAATCTTTGGCAATCAGGGAAAATATGAAAAAGGGCTTGAAGCTATCAAAAAAGCTGAAATGATTGCACCTGATTCTTCTTCAAACTATACATACCATGGGTATCTCCTTTCAATGCTTGGCAAAGAAGCCGATGCTGTAAAAATCTATAAAAAGGCTATCCAGATAAATCCAAAAGATGCCAATGCATATATAAATATTGGAACATACTTTGTGAAAAATGAAAAATATAAAGAAGCAATTAATTATTTAGAACAGGGTGTAAAATTGGACACACTCCATCCTAAGGGATATTTTTACCTTGGCGTGGCATATACTAATCTTAAGAAATTTGATAAGGCAAAAGAGGCTTATCAAAGGGCTGTTAAGAACAGTCCAAAAGACAGAGATGCCTGGTTTGACCTTGCTGTAATACAGGTAAAACAGAGCAAATTTGAAAAAGCGATTGCGTCATTAAATAGTGTTTTGGGAATAGATTCCACAGATACAGATGCGTACGTTCTACTTTCCAAAATATATATTCGTATGAAAGATTATAAAAAGGCAATCGCAATTGCAGACAAAACATTAAAGATAGACCCCAACAAATGTGAATCCTATGACCTCAAAGGATTTGCCTACAGGGAATTAGGAAACAAGAAAATGGCTGCAAAAGAATATAAAAAGGGACTAAATTGTAAAAAAAGAACTATAAAGTAATTATTTTTTTTTAGGAGGAGAAGGACTTTCTTCCTTCCATTATGAACTCTTTCATAATATTTTTCCTCCCTTCTCCTCCTTAATATACAGTCCCAGGTTAAAAAAAGTGTTCCGTGATGCTATGACTTCTGCCTGTATCAAAAATTGTTATTGTTCATAACGTGAGATAATTTCATATCTGGAAAAATCCGCAGGTGTAGATGAATGAAGCGACGGAATTTCGGACTATATCCCTTTACCTCTCAACAATCTATTCATAGTCATTAAAATAATCTGAAAATCAAGGGTAATTGAACGATTATAGACATACATTAAATCATATTTTAACTTGATATTAGGGTGGGTTTCCAATCCGCCAGAGCCATAAATCTGTGCCAACCCTGTAATGCCAGGATTGACTAAAAACCTTTCTTCATAGAAAGGCAACTTATGATAGCCATATTTGCTGTCTAACTCTTCCCATTCAGGTCTGGGACCAATTAAACTCATATCCCCCTTTAAGACATTGAATAACTGAGGCAATTCATCTATATGAAATCTCCTTAAAATTCTACCTATCGGCGTAATCCTGGGGTCATTTTTTTCCGTAGCCATACCAAATTTATGTGCGTTTTCATACATAGTCCTGAATTTGTATATCGTAAAACCTTTTTTGCCTTTACCAATGCGTTCCTGCTTAAAAATCACATCTCCCTTTGAACTTAACTTTATCAAAATAGGAATAACAATATAGAGGGGAGATGATATAATTATAAATAAAATAGAAAATATGAAATCTATCACCCTTTTTGCTCCATTATACCAGAAAGAAGGATTCGTTCTTGTTATTTCAATCAGTGGTATATCACCCATTACTGTAAAATCAGGTCTCGAAATCTTTATTTCATATAGAGAAGGCACCAATTTTATCTGAACCTTCTTTGGCGAAGTTTCCAGAAATTGCTCCACAAATTCCCTGTAATTTATCGGGGAAACTATAATAATAGCATCTATATCGTGCTCCTCTATATCCTTTATAATCCTTGAAATATCTTTTACACCCTGATAGATATTTATAATATTATATCTCTTTATAGAAAGTTTAATCTTATTGTAAAAAGAGGATACCTCCTTTTCTTTGCCTATAAGTATGATATTCTCTTCCTCCTTTTTTAGCAACCTCCCCCAGAAAACCTTTGAATAATATTCCATTGGAATCCAGATTGCCCAGGATATTACTACAACTGAACGGGGTATAGAGAATATTCTCAGAAAATAAGCAATAAATATAAGTAAGAAGTAAGCAAGCGTTGCCCCTTCTATTGTTTTTTCAATAAGGAGAACATGATTCTTAATTGTACTTTCTTCAAGAAGTTCAAACACATAAAATATTATAAGTGAAACAGGGGTTAAAATAATTGCCATATAAAAATAGGGCTGAAATTTTCCCGGTGGCAAATCCCCTCCAAAACGGATAAGATAGGTAATGAAAATTGCTATATTTAGCACAAGAATTTCATTTATAATAAAAATGGCTCTATTTTTTTTATTCATTCACAGATAATAAAAAGGAATTTTTTATTATGCAAGTATATTTTTCAATAAAAGTCTTGACAAATTAAAAATAAATATTATTATATTGATACCGCGGGGTGGAGCAGGCTGGTAGCTCGTTGGGCTCATAACCCAAAGGTCGCAGGTTCAAATCCTGCCCCCGCTATTTTTTCATCCTGTTTCTCTTCCACATATACCAATCAATACCTAATAAAAGAATGAGAAAACCCAGTATAAAGGGATTATGTACAGCATCAAAATAAATCTTCCTTTCCTTTTCCTTAAATTTGGGAATCTCCTTTATGTTATGTATCAATTTCCCGCCTGACACCTCTACAATAGATTGAAGCAGCACAGTATCGGGATGGTTCAACCTGAATTCTTCGGAAATATCATTTACATAAAAAGGATATTCACCCTGAGACGAATCTTGTAAAAACAATCTGAATGTATATTTGCCACCCTTAACAGGCGCATCTATACTTGTTTCCAATGTATCTTCTATACCCTTTCTTAAAACCTCTTTTTTATTCATAAATTCTATCCAACCATTATTATAACTGCTTATTACAATAATTTTCATTTCTTGACCTGAATCTATTATATACGGATATATCAAATGTACAATGTTTTTATCAGTATCAATCACCCCAAATTTGCCTTTCAGATATTCAACCCCTTCTCTTAATCCCAATCTCCATAATCCCTTAAAAGCAGACTCAATAATTTTTGCTTTTTTATATTGCATCTCCGCAAAGAGAAATTTCCCATTTATACTTAATAATCCCTTTGCTCCCGGCAACATCCCCGAAGGCTTTAAGTATTCAACGGGAGAAAGTGTGTCCGATAGAAATAATTCCTGAGGTTCCTTTGCACCTGGAAGAAAAGGAAGATATGGCGCATAAGAAAGTTGCTCAGGAAAATATAAAACTTCCTTCCTATAATTAAGTGTAGCCTTTACCAAATTTTCTATCTTATTATCAGGATTGAACACAACGAGCAAATCTACATTCCGAATATCTATACTCTGCATCCTCAAACTATCAATATTAAAAAATCCACTTTTTCTCCTGATGTATCCTTCAACCATATTTTCTGGTGATTCAAACATCCTCATTGTGTACTTAAAATCCATATTAGGTTGTGAACAAACGACATAAATTCTATGTTTTCTTGATACCTTACAAGGAAATATCCCTTGATTATTTTCCGAAATCTTATCCATAGGATAAAGATAAACCTTGTAGAATGTAATACCTGTATCAGGAACGACAGAGAAAATCACTTTATTGTCTGTGAGTTTTTTTACCCACCTTTTCTTACCCCTTAAAACAACGCTATCCCCCCCTGTTGTTTGAACCTCCAGATGAAGTGTATCACCTTCAAACATTTTCCTTTCCCCATAAATGCTCCTGATAAAATTATCCTTGAAGGAGTCCCTGAAGGTATAAACGAAAACAGGAATATTTTCTTTATCCGCTACATATACAGGGTCTGGTCCCCCTGAATTTATCCCATCGGATAAAAGCAGGATAAAAGACGCATCGGAAAAGTGTCTACCTGCATAATCTAATGCCTTACCCAAATATGTATTTTCCTTATTAAAGGACGAAATTTTTAATACCCGGTGTTTAATCTGTAAAGAAGAAATAATTTTCTTAAAATCAGGGATATTGCTCCACATCTGCATACTGGGTGAATCATCCAGCAAAACAACAGAAAATGGAGGGATATGTTTTTTGAAAATCCATCTGGGTTTAATAAGAAGAAATATGATAAATACGAAGATTATGATGCGGGTAAATCTCACTTAGCCTCCATAAAAAATCGCTCATTTATCCTATTTAAATTCCCCTCCATCCAGATTTTCCACCCTTTTTTCTTATGAATAAATTTTGACATACTTTCCCCTACATCCTTCGGGGTAATGGCATTCAAATACATTTTAATATTTTGATAAAATAAACCGGGGTCTGCGCATTGGGTATCAGCAAGTATAATTATATCCGAAATCCCATAAAGGGATGTAAATATTGTGCCAAATTCACCATAAATACTATTTTTAATCCTATCAATACCTGAAAAGTTTATTGTATCACCGATAAATCTCAGAATTTTTGTCCATATCCTTCTTTCCCTGCCTGGCCTGCACGAAATCTTCAATCTTGTGATACCCTCAGTAGGTAATATAATAACTTTTAATATACCTCTCCATCCTCCAATCTCGGTTCCATTATAATCCAACCATTTCAGGCCTAAAATTAAAGGAAGATAATCTTCGCTATTCAAGTGGGGTAAGGGTGCATCAATTACTATTTCAGTATTACTATCCTTTTCATCCGTATATTCAATAGAAGGAGATTCGTGCCCATTTTCTTCCGTATAGTTAGCGATTGAATCTCTCTTGTGTTTGTAAAAAAAAGTTCGGGATGTCAAATAATCCTCATCAATATCTCCAACAATAGTAATAAATGATGGATAATAATTAAGAGAATCCATTATGGAAAACATTGTATCAAGCATAATTTTATTTTCTGCGTTAATGGTAAATCTTATCTTTGCATATGAGGTATCAATCAAAAAGGCGTCTGAATTTTCTATCCAATCTTTAACAGAAGGATTAATATTTGTATCAATCACTGTAATGACAACATAGGGAATAGAGTGGTCAAAAGCACCATATATATCTGCACCTGTTTGACTTATAATATGGTCAATCTGAAATGAGAAAAGGGCAAGTATTATCATTTTTCTTCACCTACCACTATTGTGAAATTGTCCCTTGCAAGATATTCCTGTACCGCATCCTTTATATCCTGAAATTCTATATCCTTTATATTGTGTTCCCACTGTTCCGGCATTATGCTGTAATTCTGAAAGAATGTTGCAAAACCGGGAAAGGGTGCATTTTTAAGGTAAAAATCAGCAATAATCTTTTCCTTTAACCTATTTAGATTTATTTCTTCTATTGTATCCAGTCGGGCATTTAATCCCTGTAAGGCACTTTTCAGCGTATTTTCCCAATCTGATGTATCCGGGATTAGATACTTTATTATTAAAAATGGGGGATTCGGTATAAAATCGGACCCGGGTATTAAGGCAGAAAATATACAGAATCCGTAAAACGCTTTTGTATTCACAGGAGGTATGTGAACGCCCAGATATAATGTATTTTGTCTTTCTTTATTTAGCAATACTATTCTTTCACTTTCTTGTATGTATACGGGATGGTGTGGATTATTTACAATTTTCCTTTTCTTAAAAATATGTGTAATTTCATTTATTGCATCACAGGGATTTATACCTCCTGATATAGTAATTGTTAGAAATGAATGTTTTAAGAGGTTGTCTAATACCTTTGAGAGTTCATTTTTATTAAAAGATTCAAAATCATAGGGAGAAAAACCGTAAACAGATTTTGTAAATGCCGTCTGAATAAGTATATCTTTTAGCGTATAATGATAAAATCGCTTTTCTTTATTTAATTCTTTTAATGCCCGTTTGTATTCTCTATCAGTAATTTTTATTGAAAATATCTGTTGAAATATCTTTTTTAAGTTTTTCATATTCGTAGATTTCAGATTGAATGAAAGGACAAAATGTTGGGCATAGGTTGATATTCCAAATTCAGGAAATTTTTTCATAAGTATGTTTTTTATTAAGTTTATATACCCTATATCTTTTATATTCTTTATCTCATAATCAAAATCCAGACTGAAATTTACAATATCAAGACTCCTGTCCTGAACACACCACAAACTTACATTGTTCGGAAGCGTATCTGTTAAAATTGTAAATGATAATAATATAAGTATCATTCCCTTTTTATCCTTGTTCTAAAATTAGTAATTTTTGGATTGGTGGTAAGAGGAATCACCTTGAAATTTTGCATACTGTCTCCTACATCAATCAAGAGCAACCCACCATTTCCCCTACCATGCGATATGCTCAATCCAATTATCCAGCATAATATCCCTACCGAATATAAGTTTAATCCCAATAGTGAATAATAACATATCACATAATAAAACATATTTCAAAAATGTCAATATTTGATTTTCTTACCTCTTCCCCATTTTTAGTAAAAAATTTACTTGCATTTATAAAAAATCTTGTTAGATAATTGGGGTGGCGGCATAGCCAAGTGGTAAGGCAGCGGTCTGCAAAACCGCAATACCCCGGTTCGAGTCCGGGTGCCGCCTCAAAATCAATGTCCACAGCCCTTTCCATTTTTACTTTAACTGCATATTATCAATCAATCGTGTTTTACCAATCCAGACAGCAACAACTGCCCTTGCTTTATCTTCAATGCTCAAAAGAGATTCCAGTGATTCAGAATGAACAATCTCAACATAATCTATCTTTCCACCCTCTGATTTAATGAGTTTTTTCATCCTATTTTTTATCTTTTTACAATTTTTTTCCCCTGATTTCACCAGATCTTTCGCCAATAAAAGAGATTTATACAGCACCGCCGCCCGTTTTCTTTCGTCGGAACTGAGATATGTATTTCTTGAACTCATCGCAATCCCGTCGTCTTCTCTGACAATTTTGCCTGTGAAGATTCTTACATTTAGATTCAAATCACTTACCATCCTCTTGATTATTACTGCCTGCTGGTAATCCTTTTCGCCAAATACTGCTATATCAGGCTCAATGATATTAAAGAGTTTTAATACCACAGTTGTAACCCCTCTGAAATGTTTGGGTCTGCTGGCACCACATAAAATCTTGCTCAATCTTTCCACTTCAACATAGGTAAGATACCCTTCGGGATACATCATCTTTTTGGAAGGAAGGAATAACGCATCTACCCCCATACCGCTTAAAATCTTTTTATCCCTATTTATATTTCTTGGGTATCTGTCTAAATCTTCATTGGGGCCGAATTGCGTGGGATTTACAAATATACTTACAACCACCTTATCGGCATTCCTTTTTGCAATTTCAACGAGAGATAAATGCCCCTTGTGGAGATATCCCATTGTAGGCACAAAACCAATTTTGAAGCCCTGAGAGTGCTGCATGCGTGAAAAATTTTTCATCCCCGAGATAGATTTTATGCACTTCATTTTATACACCTGGTGAATAATATTTGATACCTTTAAATGGCAAAGAAATTTCTTCAATCAAGCCATCTAAATGTGCAGGGTTTTTGAGAAAATCAGCATTTTTTGTATTTACAATAATTACAGGACTCTTTGTATAATGAAAGAAAAATTCGTTGTACGACTCGATTAAATCCTTGATATAATCAGCAGAAATATCCATTTCGTAATGTCTTCCTCTCTTTTTAATCCTCTTAATCAAAGTATCAATATCACCCTGTAAAAAGACTACAAGGTCAGGGTAAGGGATATCCTTTTCAATTAGCGAGTAAATTTTATTGTAAAGATTTAATTCGTTTTCTTTCAGGTTTATAGTGGCAAAAATTCTGTCCTTTGCAAACATATAATCAGAAATTACAATTTTCGAAAAAATCTCCCTGTGAATAACCTTTTTTAAACTATTATATCTTGAAAGGAGAAAAAATATCTGTGCCGCAAATGAAAATCTCTCAGGGTCTTCATAAAATTTTGGGAGGAATGGATTCTCGTCTGCTTCCTCAATCAGCAATCTTCCCTGAAGTTTTTTTGCCAATAATGTTGCAAGGGCAGTTTTACCAACCCCTATTACGCCTTCAACAGCAATAAATCTCCACTTTGCCATAATTTTACCTCACCTTTATCTTTACATTCTCTAAGCATTTGCTCCACAGTCTTTTTTAACACAGGATGTACAAGATTAGAAGCAATTTCATTCAGTGGAACAAGCACAAACTTTCTTCCCGAAATATGAGGATGGGGAATTATTAAATCAGCAGTATGTATCACCACATCCCCATAGAATAAAATATCAATATCAATTGTTCTTGGTCCCCATTTTGTTATCCTTTTTCTACCCAACCCCTTTTCAATAGATTTAATAATCAACAGTATTTCCGCAGGTTTTTTATCTGTTTCAATAACACAAACTGCATTTAAAAAATTCTCCTGTCCCAAATTTCCCCACGGGGTTGTTTCATATAATGAAGAGCATTCTATTTCTCCAAGGGTTTTCAAGGACGAAATGGCATCTTTAATATACCTTTCGCGATTTCCAACATTAGCGCCTACGGAAAAATATACATTCATCCTTCTACCTTTGCCTCTGCATAATCCAAATTTATACCCATATCTTCAGGGTGCTTTCTCACATAAACCTCTACACTCCGAAACTCCCTCATCTTCTTTACCTTCTCTAAAATCCTATGGGCAAGTCCCTCTATTGTATAGATTTCTTCGTTCTTCATCTCTTTCACAATCTCCACAAGTTTTGTGTAATCAAATGTTTCATTGAGATTATCCTTCAATACCTGCCCCTCAATAGTGCAAAAAATATCAATATAAATCCTTTGAGGATGCTTTCTTTCCTTATCAAATCCAATAATTAGAGGAATTTCAATATTTTTCAATCCAATTCTTACCATATTTTAGAATACATCATTTATTTCATAAAGTCAAGTCAAAAATGATAAAATTCAAATTTTTATAAGAAAAATGTCATAATGTCAAACCCCGTCCCCAATTTTTTATCCTTTGTGCAAAAATCCTTATCTCACCCGAGATAATGATAAGAAAGGAAGAGAGCAGGAAAACAGGCAATCTTGAATATTTTCTGTAATACCTCAACATATCCCTGTGCATAATGCGGATACGTTTTATACCCATCTTTTTTGTCATACCACCCTCTAAATGAGATACAATGATTTTAGGGGTATAGAAGATTTTTCCTCCATTTTTTTTAATGCGTTTACACAGGTCAACATCGCTGAAGTACAAAGAAAATCTCTTATCCATCCCATTTAATGTATTTAAGAGTTCTTTTTTTACTGCAAATGCCGCACCCATTGGCTGGTCTGCTTCTCCTGTATGAGCATAATCAAAATATAATTGTCTCCATTTTCCAAATATCCTGTTTTTAGGGAAAATTTTCGCCAATCCGAAAACCGTGAATAGGAGCCCCCAGAAATCAGGAAAGCCCCGAACAGATGGATATAGTTTGTTATTTTTATCTATCACCTTAAAACCCACTGCATCCGCTGTATCATAAGTAGAAAAGAACTCCGTTAATTTATAAATAAAATCCTCAGCAACATAGGTGGATGGTGATAAAAAAACAATAATATCTCCCTTTGAAGCCTTCATCCCCTGATTAATTGCCCTGCTATATCCCAGATTCTCAGCATTTTTTATCAATTTTACAGGGAATTTTTCAATGATTTTCAGCGAATTGTCCTGTGAGTTGTTATCAATAACAATCACTTCTTTTTGCCCATCTGAGGAAAATATGGAATTCAGACACTTCTCCAGAAATTCTTCGCCATTCCAGTTTACTATGATAAAACTGACCGTATTACCTCCCCATATTTTCTGGCAAGCGCTTCCCACGAAAATTGAGATACATTTTCAGGTGGTAAAATTTTACCATAGAATGCATCTAAAAGTGCATCTGCTATTTTCTCAGGGGCTTCACCTACCACCTTTCCATATTTTGATAATAATTCCTTCCCGCTGCCTTCAGGGAATATACCAATTATAGGATTACCTGTTCTGAGATATTCAAACAATTTTCCAGGGATGACATATTTCAATTCGGGATTGGAAGAAGTGATTATAACAAGTGCGTCGCTGTTCATCATCTCATAGATTACCTCTTTATGAGGGATATAATCTTTAATCTTTAGAAAATTAGAAATATTCAGGGCATTTGCTATAGCCTTTATATCAACCCCTGAAATCTTACCAATAAATCTCATCTCCACATTTTCAGCAAATCCTTTATCCCTTTTTACAGCAGTGGAAAATCCTTCCAAAAATGTTAGTGGGCTCCTCTCTCTGGACAATGTACCTATATAAGTAAAGATAAATTTGGAATGAGAGGATGCCTTTACATTTTGAAAATCTCCTTCATCATATCCATTTGTAATGACATACATACCATCTTTTCTGTTATACCTGCTTTTTAAGTTCTGAATAATACCATCTGTTAAGCCTGCGATGGCATCTGCATTATGGACAATTTGGGACTCAAATCTTTGAGCAAAGGAATTATACAATGGGATAAAATATTTTCCCAGATGTCCTCCTGAATATGGGTCTCTAAATTCTGCAATCCACTTTTTCCCCTTCCTCTTTTGATACAATCCTGAAATATGCACAGAAAATGGTGGGGCAGATGTAATGATAATATCACAATCTGAAGAGTTTAATGCCCTTTTTAACGAATGAAGCCAGAAGATTTTATTATCAGGGAATGATATAAAATCTTTTCTGGTTCCTGTCCCCTGTTTGATACCAACCTTAGAAAAAATATTCAAGGGTTCAAAATACTTAATCCTCTTTACAT